>CAJGCA010000025.1 GCA_904501705.1 Clostridiaceae bacterium
ATCGCCAAAGGCGGCAAGGAGATCGGCTGCGACTTGCTGGTGCTTGACGACGGCTGGTTTAATAATGATCGTCTCGGCGAGACCGGCCCCATCGGCGACTGGAATATTGTCGACAAGAAAAAGCTTCCTAACGGGCTTAAGGGGCTCGGCGATAAGCTGAATGCGATGGGGATGGGGTTCGGTCTGTGGTTTGAGCCCGAGGTGTACAGCACGAACACCGAGCTGTACAAAAAGCATCCCGACTGGTGCATCCACGTCGAGGGGCGCCCCCGCACCAAGTGGCGCCACACCCTCAACCTCGACTATTCCCGTCCCGAGGTGTGCGAGCACGTCATCAAGACCATCTCCGATGTGTTGGAGAACGCACCCATCTCGTATGTCAAATGGGACTATAACCGCAACATCAGCGAGTCCGGTTCCAAGGGTCTGCCGCCCGAGCGGCAGCAGGAGCTGCACCACCGCTATATGCTCGGTCTGTATTATGTAATGGAGACGCTGACCACCCGTTTCCCCGACGTGCTGTTCGAGGGCTGCAGCGGCGGCGGCGGGCGTTTCGACTGCGGCATCCTGCACTATATGCCGCAGATCTGGACGAGCGACGACACCGACCCCGAGGAGCGCATCTACATCCAGCACGGCACCAGTATGGTGTACCCCGCGATCACGATGAGCGCGCACGTATCTGCCAGTCCGAACCACCAGACTCATCGCGCCACCCCATTTAATCTGCGCGGCGACGTTGCAATGGCGGGGCAGTTCGGCTACGAGCTCGATCCCGCGAAGATGACCGCCGAGGAGATCGAGGCGGCGAAGGAGCAGGTCAAGTTCTACAAGAAATACCGCGAGGTCGTCCAGCTGGGCGATATGTACCGTCTGGTCGACCCCTTCAAGGAGCCGTTCGCGGCGTGGCAGTTCATCTCCGAGGATAAGAACACGGTGCTGCTTTACACCTTTGTGATTAACACAAAGCCCTACGTCGCACCCAAGCGGGTGAAAATGCAGGCACTGGACGCCGAAGCGATCTACGTCGATGAGGCAACAGGCAAGGAATACACCGGTGCCTTCCTGATGCAGGTAGGCGTTGCCCGTCTGCGCGTCAAGGATCACGACAGCGAGATCGCGGTGTTCCGCAAGAAATAAATTGACTGCAAGAGAGCGGCTCGATGATATGTCGAGCCGCTCTCTTCATATTGCACAAAAAGAACACCGGATTTTTTCTATTGCCAACCTGACAAATTTGTGTTATGATCATTAGAAGAATGTTGCATTTTGGCGATATTCTGGGCATACCTAATATTAAGGAGTTGACAATATGATCTATATAATTGAAAACGACAAACTGAAAGTCAAGGTCAGCAGTATGGGCGCGGAACTACAATCCATCCGCCGCATCGAGGACGACACCGAATATCTGTGGCAGGGCGACCCTACCTATTGGGCAGGACGCGCCACCAACCTCTTCCCCATCTGCGGGCGCCTGTTCGAGGGAAAATACACCTACGACGGCAAAACCTATGAGATGACGCTCCACGGCTTTGCCAAGCTGCAGGAGTTCGAGGTTATCCGTCAGGACACCGCCGCACTCACGCTGCAGCTCAAGGAAAACGACGAGACTCTCGGAATGTACCCCTTCCGTTTCACTCTGGAGATCTCCTACGTGCTGTCGGGCGAGGATCTCAACATCACCCTCATCGTGCACAATCTGGATGACAAGACGATGTACTTCGCCGTCGGCGGACATCCCGGCTTCAACCTGCCGTTAGAGGAAGGTAAGACCTTCGAGGACTACTATATTGAATTTGACGAGCCCTGTGATGCAAAGAAACTTTGCCTGAGCGATACCTGCTTCTATCTTGATAAGGATGAAGCGTTCCCACTGGAGGATAACCGTGTTCTGCACCTACAGCACGGGCTGTTCGACCACGATGCCATCTTCCTGTGCGATATGGCGAGCGGCGTTACGCTGCGCTGTGTCGACGGTAAGCGCTCGGTGCATATGTCCTACCCCGATATGCCGCAGCTCGGCCTGTGGCACAAGCCACAGTCAGATGCGCCCTACGTGTGCATCGAACCGTGGACGAGCTACCCCTCGACCGATGGTAAGGTGGATGCCCTCGAGACCAAGCAGTCGATGCATACCCTCGAGCCGCGGGGTGTCTATCGCAACGTGTACACCATGACCTTCCGCTGATCTAAAAAACCACCAACCATATCCCCTGCCCAACCGCATGGTGAGGCAGGGGATTTTTTTTATTCGAACACCTCTCGAATAAAAAACGAACATTTTTTCGATTTTTTTGCAAAAAAGACTTGATTTTTGCGAAAAAGGATGTATAATGAATATAGAACATCCGTTCGGAACACCTGTTCGGGTTTATATAAAAGGAGGAAGACTGATGATCTTATCGTATATAATTGACGCTTTATTGACGGCGGTTGCCGTCGCGATGCTGCTTACGGGATGCTATGGTGCCACCCGTCAGTTGGCGTTTGCTCCCCTGGTGGTCGCTTTGCTGGATGCATCCTTTGCAAGTGTGATATCCTACTCAGCCACTCCCGTGCTGTCTGTTCTGCTGACGCTGTTGCAGCTCACGGTGCTGTTCGGCAGCGCATTCACGCTGTATCAGGATCGTGTGCGCGCCCATAACAAGGCGGAGCGTCGCCGCCGTCGTCGCGATATTCTGCGTACGCAGGCGGCATTCGAGCAGGCGCGCGAAAAGGCGGATGCCAAGCGCGGCTACGCTTGCGCGTAATAGTATAAGCAGATACGGTGGACAGCCAAGCGACTGTCCACCGTCTTTTTATATATAACTACAAAAAGAAAAGTCCGCTTCCCCTTCGGAAAGCGGACTTTTTATGCTATTTAAGCAGTTGTTAAGCGAACAGCGAATTAGCCGTTGATCGCGGAAACAACGCCGGAGCCGACGGTACGGCCACCCTCACGGATAGCGAAACGCAGACCCTCTTCGATAGCGATGGGGGTGATCAGCTCGACATCCATCTCGACGTTATCGCCGGGCATGCACATCTCAACGCCGGCCGGCAGGTTGATGACGCCGGTAACGTCGGTGGTGCGGAAGTAGAACTGAGGACGATAGTTGTTGAAGAAGGGGGTGTGACGGCCGCCCTCGTCCTTGCTCAGAACATAAACCTGAGCATGGAACTTGGTGTGGGGGTTCACGGAGCCGGGCTTGCAGAGAACCTGGCCACGCTCGATGTCCTCACGGGAAACACCACGCAGCAGGGCGCCGATGTTATCGCCGGCCTCAGCGTAGTCGAGCATCTTGCGGAACATCTCGATACCGGTAACGACGGTCTTAGCGCGCTCCTCGGTCAGACCGATGATCTCCACTTCCTCAGACAGGTTCAGACGGCCACGCTCCACACGACCGGTAGCAACAGTACCACGGCCGGAGATGGTGAAGACGTCCTCAACGGGCATCAGGAAGGGCTTCTCGTCGTCACGGACGGGGCTGGGGATATACTCGTCAACGAAGTTCATAAGCTCGAGGATGGGAGCATACTCGGGAGCATCGATGGTGGTAGCAGCGCACTCCAGAGCGGCCAGAGCAGAACCCTTCGCGATCGGAATATCGTCGCCGGGGAAGTCATACTCGCTGAGCAGCTCACGGATCTCCATCTCGACGAGCTCGAGCAGCTCCTCGTCGTCAACCTGATCGCACTTGTTCATGAAGACAACGATGTAGGGAACGCCGACCTGACGGGAGAGCAGGATATGCTCACGGGTCTGGGGCATGGGGCCGTCAGCCGCGGACACGACCAGGATAGCGCCGTCCATCTGAGCAGCACCGGTGATCATGTTCTTAACGTAGTCGGCGTGGCCGGGGCAGTCAACGTGAGCATAGTGACGAGCATCGGTCTCGTACTCAACGTGAGCGGTGTTGATGGTGATACCGCGCTCACGCTCTTCGGGAGCCTTATCGATGTTCGCATAATCCATGAACTCAGCGTCGCCCTTGATCGCGAGAACCTTGGTGATCGCCGCGGTCAGGGTGGTCTTACCATGGTCAACGTGACCAATGGTACCAATGTTTACGTGGGGTTTGTTACGCTCGAATTTTGCCTTTGCCATTGTAATTTCCTCCTTTGATTGTCAAAAATACTGTTTCGGTCTTAATCCATATTGTATCAAGTACCGATGGGAATTGCAAGTACTTTTCTCATAAAAGTACCAAAATTTACACATCCGACCGAAAAATCGGTCTTTTTCTGTCCGAAGGACCGATTAGTCGTCCTTCTTGGTGCGCTTGGCGATGATCTGCTCAGCCACGTTCTTCGGAATCTCCGCATAGTGGCTGGGCTCCATCACGTACTGACCGCGGCCCTGCGTACCGGAACGCAGGTCGGTCGCGTAGCCGAACATCTCGGACAGAGGCACGTTCGCACGAATCTGCACAGCGCCGTTAATGTTCTCAGAGCCTTCCATCTGGCCACGGCGGGAGGCGATATCGCCAACCACGAAGCCCATATACTCGTCCGGAACAACGACGACAACCTTCATGATCGGCTCCATCAGCACGGGGTCCGCCTTCTTCATCGCATCCTTGAACGCCATAGAACCGGCGATCTTAAATGCCATTTCAGAAGAGTCGACCTCGTGATAAGAACCATCATACAGGGTAACCTTGCAGTCCACGACGGGATAGCCCGCGATGGTACCGGCGTGCATAGCACCCTGGATACCGGCGTCAACAGCCGGGATATATTCCTTCGGGATCGCACCGCCGACAACGGCGTTTACGAACTCGTAGCCCTTACCGGACTCGTTGGGCTCCAACTTGATCTTAACATGACCGTACTGACCCTTACCACCCGACTGACGAGCATACTTGCAGTCGACGTCGGCGAGGCGGCGGACAGTCTCCTTGTAAGCAACCTGGGGAGCGCCAACGTTGGCTTCCACCTTGAACTCACGGAGCAGACGGTCAACGATGATCTCGAGGTGGAGCTCACCCATACCGGCGATGATGGTCTGACCCGTCTCTTCGTCGGTGTAGGTCTTGAAGGTGGGATCTTCTTCCGCCAACTTGGCGAGCGCGATACCCATCTTCTCCTGACCGGCCTTGGTCTTAGGCTCGATCGCAACACGGATAACCGGCTCCGGGAACTTCATGGATTCCAGAATGACGGGATGCTTCTCGTCGCAGAGCGTGTTACCGGTGGTGGTGTTCTTCAGACCGATGGCAGCCGCAATATCGCCGGCGTACACAACGTCCAAATCTTTACGGGCGTTGGCGTGCATCTGCACGATACGGCCAAGACGCTCGTTGTTGTCTCTCGAAGAGTTGTAGACGGTGTCGCCCGCCTTAACAACGCCGGAGTAGACGCGGAAGAACGCGAGCTTACCAACGAAGGGATCGGTCGCGATCTTGAAAGCCAGAGCGGCGAAGGGCTCTTCATCGGAAGAATGACGGACCTCTTCCTCCTCGGTGTCGGGGTTCACACCCTTGATGGGCGGAACATCGAGCGGAGAGGGCATGAAGTCCACGATGGCATCCAGCAACTTCTGAACGCCCTTGTTGCGGTAAGAGGTACCGCAGCAGACGGGAACCATCGTGTTGGCGATGGTCGCCTTACGGATAACGGCTTTGATCTCCTCAACGGTGATCTCCTCGCCGCCAAAGTATTTCTCCATCAGGTCGTCGTCCTGCTCGGCAACTGCCTCGAGCAGCGCCTCACGGTACTCCAGCGCCTTATCCATCATATCCGCGGGGATCTCCTCCACGCGCATATCCTTACCCATCTCATCGTAGTAGACGTCAGCCTTCATCTCAATGAGGTCAACGATACCCTTAAACAGGTTCTCAGAACCGATGGGAAGCTGGATCGGCACGGCATTACATTTCAGACGATCACGCATCATATCGACAACGCGATAGAAGTCAGCGCCCATGATGTCCATCTTGTTGACGTACGCCATACGGGGCACCTGATACTCGTCAGCCTGACGCCACACCGTCTCGGACTGGGGCTCAACGCCGCCCTTCGCGCACAGAACCGTCACAGAGCCGTCGAGCACGCGCAGAGAGCGCTGCACTTCAACCGTGAAGTCCACGTGGCCGGGGGTGTCGATGATGTTGATACGGTGGCGATCCGCCGTACCCTGCTTGTCCCAGTAACAGGTGGTGGCAGCAGAGGTGATGGTGATACCACGCTCCTGCTCCTGCGCCATCCAGTCCATGGTAGCGCCGCCGTCATGGGTCTCACCGATCTTGTAGTTAACACCGGTATAATACAGGATACGCTCGGTCGTCGTGGTCTTACCCGCGTCGATGTGCGCCATGATACCGATATTTCTGGTTTTTTCCAGAGATACATCTCTTGCCATGGTAAATCCTCCTTTTCTTTCATTATGGTCGGTCGGTGCCGCGTTATGCGGCAGCACCACCGACAAGGCCGGCAATTACCAGCGGAAATGAGCGAAGGCCTTGTTGGCCTCGGCCATCTTGTGCGTATCGTCGCACTTCTTCGCGGCACCGCCGTTGCCATTCAGAGCATCGAGGATTTCGTTAGCCAGGCGCTCTTTCATGGTGCGCTCGGAACGGGCGCGGGAGTAGGTGGTCAGCCAGCGCAGACCCAGGGTCTGACGACGGTCGGGACGCACCTCGATGGGCACCTGATAGGTCGCACCACCGACACGGCGAGCCTTAACCTCGAGAACGGGCATGATGTTCTCCATCGCCTTCTCAAACACGGTCAGCGGTTCATCGCCGGATTTCTCTTTGATGATGTCAAACGCATCATAGACGATCTTCTGGGCAACACCCTTCTTACCGTCCAGCATAATGTTGTTGATGAGCTTCGTCACCAACTTGGAATTGTAAAGCGGGTCGGGCAAAACATCGCGTTTTGCGGTAGAACCTCTTCTCGGCACTTTACTTCCCTCCTTCATATTGATGATATCACAGGTACTCGAAAGCGACATACTTCCGTTGGCCAATAGAGAAGCAGGCTCACATCGCGGCATTTGCCCCGAATATATGAAAATCTGCAACTACTATATAGCCGCTGAGTGGATGTCATTACTTCTTGGCCGCTCCGGCCTTGGGACGCTTCGCACCGTATTTGGAACGGGCCTGCATACGATTCGCAACACCCTGGGTATCCAGAGTACCACGCACGATGTGATAACGCACACCGGGCAGGTCCTTAACACGGCCGCCGCGGATCAGCACGACGCTGTGCTCCTGCAGGTTGTGGCCTTCGCCGGGGATGTAGGACGTAACCTCGATCCCGTTGGACAGACGCACACGAGCCACCTTACGCAGAGCCGAGTTCGGCTTCTTCGGGGTGGAGGTCTTCACCGCAGTGCAGACGCCACGCTTCTGGGGAGAGTTCTGGTCGATGGCAACGCGCTTCTTGGAGTTCCAACCCTTCAGCAGAGCGGGCGCTTTCGCCTTTTTCTCCAGATCCTGTCTTCCCTTGCGGACTAACTGGTTAAAAGTAGGCATTCATTTCACCTCCGATAGTAAATTTATCTTAAAGGTTATATAAGAAATAACCTCTAAAACCAATGGTTTTACACGATAGATACCCATATTTAGGCATCATACCACGATTACACATTTTAGCATAATCCATCACCGCTTGTCAAGCGTTATTTTCACTATTTTCAAGAAAAAGAAAACAGCCCCGAGGAACGACTCCTCGGGGCTGTTTTACTTGCTTATTCTTCGACGAGTTCGACGTCTTCGTCCTCATCGCTCTCCTGCAGCAGCTCATCCAAGACGCTGAATGCGTTCTTGGGCGCGCGGTTGTCCTTGACGCGGACATCGCTGTAGCGCTGCATACCCGTACCCGCGGGGATGAGCTTACCGATGATGACGTTCTCCTTAAGACCGAGCAGCGGGTCGACCTTGCCCTTGATGGCGGCGTCGGTCAGCACGCGGGTGGTCTCCTGGAAGGAGGCGGCGGACAGGAAGCTGTCGGTCGCGAGAGACGCCTTGGTGATACCCAGCAGGATCGGGGTAACGGTCGCCGTGCGCAACGGCTCGCCGTCTGCGCCGGTCTCGCCTGCCGCGATGCGAGCTTCCACAGCCGCGTTCTCGGCGTACAGCTCGGACTTATCCACCACCGCGTCGTTGATGAGGTTGGTATCGCCCGAATCGTCGACACGCACCTTACGCATCATCTGACGCACGATAACTTCGATGTGCTTATCGTTAATGTCAACACCCTGCGTACGATAGGTGACCTGTACTTCCTTAATCAGGTAATCCTGAACCGCGGACTCACCGCAGACATCCAGCACGTCGTGCGGGCTCATCGAACCCTCGGTGATGCACTCACCCTTCTCGATGCGGTAACCATCCTCAATGCAAGAACGCAGACGAGAGCCGTAGGTGATGACGTAGGAGCGCTCCTCGGAGCCGTCCTCGGCGGTAACGATGACGAGGTTTTTCTTCTTCTCCTCGCGGCGGACGATACCGGTGATCTCGCTGATGATGGCGAGATGCTTCGGCTTACGACCCTCGAAGAGCTCCTCGACGCGGGGCAGACCCTGCGTAATATCCTCGCCGCCGGCGACGCCGCCGGTGTGGAAGGTACGCATCGTCAGCTGGGTGCCGGGCTCACCGATGGACTGTGCCGCGATGATACCCACTGCCTCGCCGACGGTGACAGGCTCGTTGGTCGCGAGGTTCGCGCCGTAGCAGCAAGCGCAAACGCCCTTGCGCGCGCCGCAGGTCAGCACCGAGCGGATGCGCACGCGCACCTTGCTGTCGTCGACCTTGCCGTCCTTGTCGGTCGCCTGCTCGCGCAGGATGCGATCGATGACGGTGGCGTCGGCGTCGGTCATCTTGTGGTTGCGATCGACGAGCACCTCGCCCGTCTTGGGATCGCAGAAGTCGTCGCTCAGGAAGCGACCAACCAGACGCTCGGTGAGCGGCTCGATGACACGGTTGCCGTCCTTGATGTCGTACACGTCGATACCGTCGTGGGTGCCGCAATCGGTCTCACGGATGATGACCTCCTGCGAAACGTCCACCAGACGACGGGTCAGGTAACCCGAGTCAGCGGTACGCAGAGCGGTATCCGCCAGACCCTTACGGGCGCCCTTGGCGGAGGTGAAGTATTCGAGGATGTTCAGACCCTCACGGTAGTTCGCACGGATCGGCACCTCGATGGTCTTACCGGAGGTGTTGGCGATCAGACCGCGCATACCGGCGAGCTGACGAATCTGGCTGATCGAACCACGGGCACCCGAATCCGCCATCATCTGGATGGGGTTGTAGGGGTCCATGTTGCCGATCAGTGCCTTGGTGACCTTATCGGTGGTCTCGTTCCAGGTCGCGATAACGTGGTTGTAACGCTCCTCCTCGCTCATCAGACCCTGGTTGTACAGATCGGCAATCGCATCCACGGTCGCCTCGGCGTCCGCGATGTACTGCTTCTTCATCTCAGGGATGGTCGCGTCGCCGACCGCAACGGTCAGCGCGCCGCGGGTGGAGTACTTATAGCCCTGTGCCTTGATGGCATCCAGCACACCCGACGTGGTCGCCGTGCCGTGGCGCTTAATGCACTCGCCGACGATCTTGCCGAGCTGCTTCTTGCCGACCTTGAAGTCGATCTCGTAGCCGAGCAAACGATCGAGGTATGCGGGGGATTCTACCGTCTCACCCTCGTGCAGCGTGCGATCCACAAAGCCCAGATCCTGCGGGATGGGACGGTTGAAGATCACGCGACCGATGGTGGTCTTGACAAGGTGCGAGATGACGCGACCGTCGATCTCGACGGTGCGGCGAATCTTAATATCATCGTGCAGATCGATCGCCTTGGCGTCGTACGCCATCATCGCCTCGTCCTCGTCACGATAGATGAAAGGAGTGCTGTTTTTCGCCTCTGCGGCTTCCTCAGCGGTGTGCTTCTCGTGCTTGTCGATGGTCAGGTAGTAAGAACCGAGGACCATATCCTGCGTCGGCACGGCGACGGGCTTACCGTCGGAGGGCTTGAGCAGGTTGCCGGCGGCGAGCATCAGGAAGCGAGCTTCCGCCTGCGCCTCGGCAGACAACGGCACGTGCACGGCCATCTGGTCGCCGTCGAAGTCGGCGTTGAACGCGGTACAAACCAGCGGGTGCAGCTTGATCGCGCGACCCTCAACCAGCACCGGCTCGAACGCTTGGATACCCAAACGGTGCAGCGTAGGCGCACGGTTGAGCATTACGGGGTGATCCTTAATGACGATCTCCAGCGCATCCCACACCTCGGGACGCAGACGGTCGACCATCTTGCGCGCGGACTTGATGTTGCCCGCAACACCGGTCTCCACCAAACGCTTCATCACGAAGGGCTTGAACAGCTCGATCGCCATCTCCTTAGGCAGACCGCACTGGTACATCTTGAGTTCGGGACCGACAACAATAACCGAACGGCCGGAATAGTCAACACGCTTACCCAGCAGGTTCTGACGGAAGCGACCCTGCTTACCCTTGAGCATATCAGACAAGGACTTGAGCGGGCGGTTGTTGGGGCCCGTGACGGGACGGCCGCGGCGGCCGTTATCGATGAGCGCATCCACCGCTTCCTGCAGCATACGCTTCTCGTTGCGCACAATGATGTCAGGCGCGCCGAGCTCGAGCAAACGCTTCAGGCGGTTGTTACGGTTGATCACACGGCGGTACAGGTCGTTGAGGTCGGAGGTCGCAAAGCGGCCGCCGTCAAGCTGCACCATCGGACGAATATCGGGCGGAATGACCGGAATAACGTCCATAATCATCCACTCGGGGCGGTTGCCGGAGAGGCGGAAGGACTCCACGACCTCCAAACGCTTGAGCAGACGGGCACGCTTCTGACCGTTGGCGGTCTCGAGTTCTTCCTTGAGCTCGGCAGACAGCGCCTCGAGGTCGATCTCTGCGAGCAGCTTCTGGATATACTCCGCGCCCATACCGGCGTCGAAATCGTCCTCATACTTCTCGCGCATATCGGCGTAGTCCTTGTCAGACAGCACCTGCTTCTTCTGCAGAGGGGTGTCGCCGGGATCGGCAACGATATACTCCGCAAAATACAGCACCTGCTCGAGCTGACGGGGGGACATATCCAGCATCAGGCCCATACGGGACGGGATGCCCTTGAAATACCAGATGTGGGACACGGGAGCGGCGAGCTCGATATGGCCCATACGCTCACGGCGCACCTTCGCGCGGGTGACCTCAACGCCGCAGCGTTCGCAGATCTTGCCCTTGTAGCGCACGCGCTTGTAGCGGCCGCAATGGCACTCCCAGTCCTTGGTAGGCCCGAAGATCTTCTCGCAGAAAAGGCCTTCGCGCTCCGGCTTGAGGGTGCGGTAGTTGATGGTCTCGGGCTTGAGAACCTCGCCGTAAGACCAGCTACGGATCTGGTCGGGAGAGGCCAGACCAATCTTAATGGAATCAAATACGTTAAACTGCATCATAATTCTTCAGCCTCCCCTCTTATTCTTCGTCGTCGGCATAATCGCCGCTCATCGCATATTCCTGCTCGATGATGTCGCCGGACTCGTTCATCTCGCCCACGCCGTAGCCGCTAAACTCGCTCTCGTCGGCTACCATCGTGAACGCCTCACGGTCGGGATCGACCATGCCGAGGTCGTCATCGTCCTCGAAGGTCTGCTTGAGGTCGATCTCGTTCTTGTCCTCATCCAGCACCTTGATGTCGAGGCCGAGCGACTGCAGTTCCTTAACCAGAACCTTAAAGGATTCCGGCACACCGGACTGCGGCACATTCTGACCCTTGACGATCGCCTCGTAGGTCTTGACACGGCCGACGACGTCGTCGGACTTCACCGTCAGGATCTCCTGCAGGGTGTAAGCCGCGCCGTAAGCCTCCAGCGCCCACACTTCCATTTCACCGAAGCGCTGACCGCCGAACTGCGCTTTACCGCCGAGCGGCTGCTGCGTGACCAGCGAGTAAGGACCGGTGGAACGGGCGTGAATCTTATCATCAACGAGGTGATGGAGTTTCAGATAGTACATATAACCGACGGTAACGGGGTTGTCGAACAGTTCACCCGTACGGCCGTCGTACACCGGTGTCTTACCGTCGGTGGACTTGCCCGCCTGTGCGAGCAATTCACGGATATCTTCCTCATGCGCACCGTCGAAGACAGGGGTCATGACCTTGAAACCGAGCGCCGCGGCAGCATAGCCGAGGTTGACCTCAAGAACCTGACCGATGTTCATACGGGAGGGAACGCCGAGGGGGTTGAGCACGATGTCCAGCGGGGTGCCGTCCGGCAGGAAGGGCATATCTTCGCTGGGCAGGATGCGGGACACAACACCCTTGTTACCGTGACGACCGGCCATCTTATCGCCGACACTGATCTTACGCTTCTGCGCGATGTAGCAGCGCACGACCATATTCACGCCGGGGCTCAGCTCGTCGCAGTTCTGGCGGGTGAACACCTTGACGTCGACGATGATACCGTACTCGCCGTGCGGCACACGCAGAGAGGTGTCGCGCACCTCGCGCGCCTTCTCACCAAAGATGGCGCGCAGCAGACGCTCCTCCGCGGTCAGCTCGGTCTCGCCCTTCGGAGTGACCTTACCGACGAGGATGTCGCCCGAGCGCACCTCCGCACCAATGCGGATGATGCCGCGCTCATCGAGATCCTTCAGCGCGTCGTCACCGACGTTGGGGATGTCGCGGGTGATCTCTTCCGGCCCAAGCTTGGTGTCACGGGATTCCACCTCGTATTCCTCGACGTGGATGGAGGTGTAGACGTCATCACGCACGATCTTCTCGTTGATGAGGACGGCGTCTTCGTAGTTGTAGCCTTCCCAGGTCATAAAGCCGATGAGGGCGTTCTTGCCGAGCGCGATCTCGCCGTTGTCGGTGGAGGGGCCGTCGGCGAGCACCTCGTGCTCCTCAACGTGCTGATCCACGCTGACCACAGGACGCTGGTTGATGCAGGTACCCTGGTTGGAACGGGCAAACTTCACCATCTTGTAGATATCGATCTCACCCGTATCGTCGCGGCGCACCTTAACGGTGTCGGCGGAGACATAGGTGACGGTACCGGCGGCCTTTGCCAGCACGCAGACGCCGGAGTCGACGCCCGCCTTGTATTCCATACCCGTACCGACGATCGGCGCCTGGGTGGTGAGCAGCGGGACAGCCTGACCCTGCATGTTCGAGCCCATCAGCGCGCGGTTCGCGTCGTCGTTCTCGAGGAAGGGGATCATCGCGGTGGCTACGGACACGACCATTTTAGGCGAAACGTCCATATAGTCGACGACCGAGGGATCTTCTTCCTTAAACTCGCCACGGTGGCGGGTGGTAACCTTCGAACGCATAAAGCGGTTGTTCTCATCCAGCGGCTCGTTCGCCTGCGCGACGATGAAATCGTCTTCCATATCGGCGGGCATATAGGTGACCTCGTCGGTGACGACGCCGGTCGCCTTATCCACCTTGCGGTAGGGCGCCTCGATAAAGCCGTACTGGTTGATGCGGGCAAAGCTCGCGAGATACGAGATCAGACCGATGTTGGGACCTTCGGGAGTCTCGATGGGGCACATACGGCCGTAGTGGCTGTAGTGCACGTCACGCACCTCGAAGCCCGCGCGGTCACGCGACAGACCACCGGGGCCGAGCGCGGACAGGCGGCGCTTGTGCTTGAGCTCCGCGAGGGGGTTGTTCTGATCCATAAACTGCGACAGCGGAGAGGAGCCGAAGAACTCCTTGATCGCCGCTACGACAGGGCGGATGTTGATGAGTGCCTGTGGCGTGATAACGTCCATATCCTGGCTCTGCAACGTCATACGCTCGCGCACCACGCGCTCCATACGGGAGAAACCGATGCGGAACTGGTTCTGCAGCAGTTCACCCACCGAGCGGATGCGGCGGTTGCCGAGGTGGTCGATATCGTCGGTCGAACCGATGTGGTGGCCGAGGCAGTTGAGGTAGTTGATGGACGCGAAAATGTCGTCCACGGTGATGTGGTTGGGGATAAGCTCCTTAACGCGAGCACGCAGGGTGTCGATGAGCTCCTCCTCGCCCAGTTCCTGCGCAAGGATCTCGGTGAGCACACTGTAGCACACGCGCTCGTTGACCACGTTCTTCACCGCATCATAGACGGACTCGCTGACATACTTCGCGAGATCCACCATACCGTTGGATACGATCTTGACCTCGCGGTTCTCGCCGTGCTCCTCAACGGTAACGAACGCAACGGTCACGCCGGCATCTTCCATCTCCATCGCGCGAGCGCGGTCGATGACCTCACCCGGCTCGCCCATGATCTCGCCCGTAACGGGGTTGACAACGGGACGGCTGAGCGTGCAGCCGGCGAGACGATTGGACAGCCCTAATTTCTTATTATATTTATAGCGGCCCACGCGGGACAGGTCATACCGACGGGGGTCAAAGAACAGATTGTCCAAATGCTGCTGAGAGTTCTCGACAGTCGCAGGCTCGCCCGGACGCAGCTTGCGATAAATCTCCAGCAGGGCTTCTTCGCGGTTTTTGGTGGCATCCTTCAGCAGGGTCGCCTGAATGCGCTCGTCCTCGCCGAAGAACTCAACGATCTGCGCATCCGAGCCGAGACCCAACGCACGCGCAAGCACGGTAACGGGAATCTTACGGTTCTTATCGATGCGGACGTAGAATACGTCGGAGGAATCGGTCTCATACTCCAGCCACGCGCCGCGGTTGGGGATGACGGTGGAACTGTACAGTTCCTTACCGAGGGTGTCGTGCACCATATCGAAGTACACGCCGGGAGAACGCACCAACTGCGAAACGATAACACGCTCCGCACCGTTGATAACGAAGGTACCGCTCTCGGTCATGATGGGGAAATCGCCCATAAAGACCTCGGACTCCTTGATCTCGCCCGTCTCCTTGTTAAGCAGACGCACGCGCACGTGTAAGGGGGCGGCATAGGTCACATCCCGCTCCTTGCACTCCTCGACGGTATACTTCGGCTCGTCGTCCATCCGGTAGCCGATGAAGTCCAGAACCAGATTGCCGTTATAATCCGTGATAGCGGCCGTCTCGTCAAAGACATCTCTCAGCCCTTCTTCCAGGAACCACTGGTAAGAATTTTTCTGCACCTCGATGAGGTTGGGCATATCCAGAACTTCGTTAATCTTCGCGAAGCTCATACGGACGTTGTTACCCAGCTTAACCGGTTTGATATTCGCCATTAGCCCGATCACTCCTGTCTTTCATTTCACGCGGTGCTTCGGTTTCTCCGTTTCCGGGCGGAGCGGCCGAAATGCGCCGTGTGATGGTTAACATTCTTTCGCTTACGAAAAGCCGTTCCCCTGCCCGCCGACAAAAGTTTTTCTTGCTTTTTTCGGCGGTTTGTGGTACAATAAAGTCGTATTTCGGGGCATACTTCCCATAATAAAGCAGTTTATTATAATACACAAATCATTTGTTTGTCAACCCTTTTTTGCGGTTTGGCATATTTTTTTGCAAATTTTTGGATTTTTATTGAAAGACGATAAAAATATAACGCCGCCGTGTGGTTTTGGAACACACGGCGGCGTTGGCTTGTTTTAGTTAATACCTGAACAGCCACAGGCGGCAGATGGCAGCGCATTCGCGCACCCAATAGCACAGCAGCAGATAGAACGGGGACGGAGTGGTTACGGCGGACACGTCGCTAAGCCCCGCGCGGCGCGCAAGGGTGGCGGCACGGTACTGGTGGAACTCCTGCGTGGCGATCGCGACGCGCTCGCTTAGGCCATGCTCGCGGATGATGGCAAGCGAATAGTCCATGTTCTGGTGCGTGTCGGTGGAGCGGCCTTCCTCAATGATGCGGTCGGCGGCGATGCCCTGTTCGCACAGATACGCTTTCATTACGTGCGCCTCAGTATACTGCTCGTCCGGCCCTTGTCCGCCCGACACAATGCAGTTGGCTTTGGGGTTTTCTTTGAGATACGCGGCGGCAACGTCCAGTCGCTCACGCAACATACGGCTCGGGCGATCGCCGTGGATGCGCGCACCCAGCACGATGACCGTGCTCTCGCCGCCTTGCGGCTTGTCCACCGCCGCAGCAACCATAAAGGACGAAATCACAACACCGAGCGCCGCGACCAGCCCGATGCATACCCACACGATTATGGTCATCTTCTTGCGCCATCCTTTCCGTTTTTCTTGCGGCGGCGGGGTCAACCCCCACGCGATGCCGAGTAAACTCGCCGCAAAGGGGACGACTACGCCGATGTTGACAATGCCGCTCGACAGCGGCATCAGCGACCACACCATAATTGCGGCCGACAACACACCGACCGCCAGCCGCCACCACACAATTTTCCGCCGCATAGTCTGCCCCCTTTCTTATCCTTTACTATTATCATACCAGATTTCGACAAAAAGTAAAGTAAAACCCGACCGATGCGGTGCATCGGTCGGGTTTCGGTTATCTCATTACAGAACGCGCACGCGGATAACGCCCTCAATGGCGAGAATGTCCTTCGTAAAGGTATCCTTCGCTTCGCCCACGATGTCGAGGACGGTGTAAGCGAAATCCTTGCGGGACTTGTTGGTCATCGCTTCGATGTTCACGCCGTCGGCGGACACCACCGCACTGATCTGCGCGAGCATATTCGGGATGTTCTTGTGCAGCACGCAAATGCGGGTGTCGCCACTGCGCGGCACCTGCACATCGGGATAGTTAACAGAATTTTTGATGTTGCCGTTTTCCAGATAATCCTTGATCTGGTCGGCGGCCATCACCGCGCAATTATCCTCGCTCTCAGGCGTAGACGCGCCGAGGTGCGGGATGGCGATGACGTTCTCCACGCCGAGCATATCCGCGGTGGGGAAATCCACCACATAGCAGGCGACCTTGCCCGCCGCGAGAGCATCCTTCATCGCCGCAGAGTCCACCAGACCGTCGCGGGAGAAGTTGAGGATGCGCACGCCGTCCTTCATCGCGGCGAAGGCATCCTTGCCGAGCATACCCTTGGTCGCAGGCAACAGCGGCACGTGCACGGTGATGTAATCGCACTCGGCGTAAATTTCTTCAAGAGTGTTTGCGTGTTTGATGGCGCGGGACAGCTTCCACGCGGCATCCACCGACAGGTACGGATCGTAGCCGTAGACCTCCATGCCCAGCGCGACGGCAGCGTTCGCCACCAGCACACCGATGGCGCCGAGGCCGACAACACCCAGCTTCTTACCGTAGATTTCGGGGCCGACGAAAGCGGATTTACCCTTTTCGACCAGTTTGCCGACCGCATCGCCCTCGCCCTTGAGTGTCTGCGCCCACGCAATTCCGTCCACGACCTTACGGGACGAGAGGAACAAGCCGGCAATGACCAGTTCCTTCACCGCGTTGGCGTTCGCACCGGGGGTGTTGAACACCACGATGCCCTGCTCACCGCAGGCATCGACGGGGATGTTGTTGACACCTGCGCCTGCACGCGCAATGGCGAGCAAGCTCTCGGGCATCGCAATGTCGTGCATCGCGGCAGAGCGCACCAGCACGCCCGCGGCATCGGCGATGTCATCAGAGAGGGTGTAATTCGCGCCCAAGCGGTCGGTGCCGCAGGCGGCAATCTTATTCAGCGTACAGATTTTCATATTTCTTATGCTCCTTAACAGACAACGGTTCAGCCGTTCTCCTCTTCAAATTTCTTCATAAACGCGACCAGCTTCTCCACGCCCTCGATCGGCATCGCGTTGTAGATGGATGCGCGCATACCACCGACAGAGCGATGACCCTTAATGTTGACAAAGCCGGCAGCGGCGGCCTCTTTGACAAACTTCGCATCGAGATCGGCATCGCCCGTAACGAAGGGTACGTTCATCAGCGAGCGATCCTCTTTCGCGACGGGGTTCTTGAACAGCTTGGAATTGTCGAGATAGTCGTACAGGATGCCCGCCTTCTTCTCGTTGCGCTCCAGCATCTTATCCAGACCGCCAACCTCGTTCTTGATCCACTCGAGCACCAGCTTCATCATATAGATGGAGTAGCAAGGCGGCGTGTTGTACATCGAGCCGTTCTCTGCGTGGGTGACGTAGTTTTGCATCGTCGCAAGATTGTCGTTCTTGCCAATCAGATCCTCGCGGATGATAACGACGGTCACGCCCGCGGGAGCCATGTTCTTCTGCGCACCTGCATACAGGATGCCGAACTTAGACACGTCGATCGGACGGGAGAGGATGCAAGAAGAAGCGTCCGCCACCAGCGGCACGTCGCCCGTCTCAGGCAGGTCGTGGTACACCGTGCCGAAGATGGTGTTGTTCATACAGATGTAGAAATAATCCGCGTCGGGGGTGAAGGTCGCAGGGTCGAGCTTCGGAATGTAGGAGAAGGTCTTATCCTCCGAGCTGGCAACGAGGTTGACCTCGCCGAAGCGCTTGGCTTCCTTGTACGCCTTTTTAGAGAACTGACCCGTCACGACGTAGTCCGCCTTACCGCTGCCCGTCATCAGGTTCATCGGAATCATCTCGAACTGCGTCGACGCGCCGCCCTGCAGGAACAGCACTTTATAGTTGTCGGGGATCTCCATCACCTCGCGCAACAGCGCCTCGGTCTCATCGAAGATGCCCTGATACACCTTAGATCGATGAGACATCTCCATCACGGACTGTCCGGAGCCCTGATAATCCATCATTTCTGCGGCGGCTTTCGCCAGCACGCTCTCCGGCAGCATCGACGGACCTGCGGAAAAATTGTATACTCTTGCCATGTCTCATTCCTCCAAAAATATGTATTTAATCCCTTTATTCATACGCAAAAAGGGTGATTAAATATCATTGTATATGAACAAAAATCCTTTGTCAATAAGCAACAGAAAAAAAGGACAAACTTTATTGAAAATCCGCAACTTGTTCGCGTACGGCGAACAAAATTTCACAAAAAACCGCCGCCGAAGATGCGTCTTCGGCGGCGGAGTTCATTTTATGGATGTTATTTGCGCACGAACAGGATGCCGAGGGTGTTGGGGCCGCAATGAGCGGAAATCGTGCAGCCGGCACGGGTGATGAGAATCTCATCAAACTGCTGATACTGCTCGACACAGCTCTTCACCAGATCAATGCGCTCCTGCGAGATACCCGAGTGGGTGATGAAGATGCGGGTGGTGTCGATGTCGGTGCGATCCTTCAGACGGTCGGCGACGTACTCGGTGAGCGCCTTTTCCAGCGCGCCGCGGTATTTCTTGCCGACGGTCATCTTGGAGTCCTCATTGTCCACCTCGATGCAGGGCTTGAGCTTGAGCATATTCGCGCCCAGCGCCGCAATGGTGGAGCAGCGACCGCCCTTGTGCAGGAACTCGAGGGTATCGAGCACAAAGCTCGCCTCGACCCGCTTGGTCAGCGCGTTGACCTCTTCCACGATCTGCTCGATCGGCAGACCCGCGGCAATACGCTCGGCGGCGGCGATGACCACGAGGCCCATACCGGTCGAGAGGTTGCCGCTGTTGATGACGTACATTCCGGGGGTCTCCTCCGCCGCGAGGCGGGCGCTGTTGTAGGTTGTGGAGATACCCGAGCCGAGGGAAATATACAGCACGTCGTTACCCGCCTCAATGAAGGGGGTGACGAAATCCTTATACTCCTCCATATTGGTCGCCGAGGTGGTGGGGAGCATCTTCTTCTCCCGATAGACGGCATAAATGTCGTCCGGAGTGATATCCACGCCGTCAGCGTACATCACGTCGCCGAGGTGCACGTGCATCGGACTAATTTGAACGTTATAACGCTCGATGAGCTCAGCACCGAGGTCGCAGGTGCTGTCTGCACAGAGAACGATCGGTTTAACCATAGTATTCTTTCCTTTCTTTCGCAAACGCGATGGACATATTATACCATATATTGCACAAACGCGCAAGGTTTTGTTTTATCCTGCCGCGAAAGGAAGCAAATTCCTCGTGGTTTTTGTCGAAAAGCCCTTGTTTTTGGCAAAAACCGTGGTACAATGGATGCAGACACCATAAAAAGGAAGTGAGCGCTGTGTCCGACCCTCTGACCGCTGTCATCGACCGTGACGAATCCACCCAAATCCCGCACCTCAGTAAAAGAAAGCGTCTATGGCTCGCTGTCATTGCATGCCTGGCGGCGGCAGCGTTGACCGTGACCGCTACCTTCGCGGTGCATTTCTACCTCGGTCTGCAGGAGCAAAAGCGGCTGTCCGCTGCAACAGCCGAGCAGCTCGCCTCCTTACAGCAGACGGTCAGCGAGCAATCCGAGCAGCTCGCCTCACAACAAGCACAGCTCAGCTCACAGGAGAGCGCGCTCGCGGGCCAGCAGAGCACCATCGAGGAGCAAAAAGAAACCATTTCCGCACAGCAGGAAACCATCAAGAACCAGCAGAGCACCATCGCCGCGCAGGAGAGCAAGATCATCGCCCTGAGCCCGAAGGAAAAGGTCAAAGGGGTCGCCACCTATCCCGACATCGACGTCACGGGACTGCGCGGCAAGAAGCTGGTCGCGCTGACCTTCGACGACGGCCCGAGCCAGCACACGGGCAAGCTGCTCGACGCGCTCAAAAAATACAACGCCAAGGCGACCTTCTTTGTCGTTGGCTCGCGGCTGGGCAGCAGCACCAGCAACGCCCTGCTGAAGCGGATGGAGGACGAGGGACACGTCGTCGGCAATCATTCGCAAAACCACAAAAATCTCAAATATCTTTCCGCAGACGGTGTTGCGAGCGAAATGTATACCGCCGCCGAGCGCATCAAGACCGCCATCGGGCACTACCCCATCGTCATGCGCTGCCCCGGCGGCAACTACAACAACACCGTGAAGGCCTACGCCAAGGACATCAGCGTGCCCATCATCCAGTGGAGCATGGACACCATCGACTGGCGTGACCGCAACAAGGCGACCATCCTCAGCCGCGCTAAGAGCGGCATCAAAAACGGCTCCATCGTGCTGATGCACGACCTCTATTCCACCACGGTGGATGCCGCGATCGAGCTCATCCCCTACCTGCAGCAGCAGGGCTATACTCTCGTCACCGTGCCCGAGCTGCTCGCCGTCAAATACGGCACCGTCGAGCCGGGCAAGGTGTATTTTTACGGTTAACAGACCATACTTATGATATGATAACCATTCTTCGCAAGGAGTGAATACTAATGGCAAAAGTGTACACCTCCGCAGAGCAGCTCATCGGCCACACCCCGCTGCTCGCGCTAAACAGGCTCGAAGAAAAGCTGCATCTGCGCGGCAAGCTGTTCGCAAAGCTGGAGTTCCTCAACCCCGGCGGCTCGGTCAAGGACCGCGTGGCAAAAGCGATGCTCGACGAGGCAGAAAAAGCGGGCGTGCTCGTCCCCGACTCGGTCATCATCGAGCCGACCTCGGGCAATACGGGCATTGGATTGGCACTGGTCGCCGCCGCGCGCGGCTACCGCGTCATCATCGTGATGCCCGACACGATGTCGGTCGAGCGGCAGATGCTGATGAAAGCCTACGGCGCAGAACTCGTTCTCACCGACGGCAAACTCGGCATGGCGGGGGCGATCGAAAAGGCGAAAGAACTCGCCGCCGCCACCCCCCACAGCTTCATCCCCGACCAGTTCGGCAACCCCGCCAACCCCAAGGCGCATTTTGATACGACGGGCCCCGAAATCTTTGATGACCTCGACGGCGAGGTAGACATCTTCGTCGCGGGGGTCGGCACCGGCGGCACCATCACCGGCACGGCGGGGTATCTGCGCTCGATGAAGCCCGACGTCTGGGTGGTCGGCGTGGAGCCCGCCGATTCTCCTGTCTTAAACGGCGGCAAGGCGGCACCACACGGCCTGCAGGGCATCGGCGCAGGCTTCGTCCCCGCGGTGCTGAACACCGCCGCATATAACGAGGTGCTGATGGTCACCACGCAGGATGCCTACGATGCGGCGAGAGAGCTTGCGCGTACCGAAGGTGTACTCGTCGGAATCTCCTCAGGTGCGGCGCTGTTCGCCGCCTGCGAAATTGCCATGCGCCCCGAGTTTACGGGTAAACACATTGTCGTACTGCTCCCCGACACGGGCGAGCGGTATCTGTCCACCGATTTATTTAAGGAATAAAAAAGCATTCGGACACCGTTTTCGGTGTCCGAATGCTTTTTTAGTTGCGCCGCACAATTCTACCGCAGGCAATCTTTTGACCGGTGTTGCCGGCCGGCTGGCTCGTAAAATCATCCACTCCCCCGTGGACAATCACCGTGCGCCCGATCACCTGCTCGACGGTGAAACGGTCGGTGAGAAACACCGACAACGCATAGCCGTGGTTGCCGAACAGCGGCGGCAGATCCCCCGCGTGATACGGGTGCTCACAGCCGTCGGGATTATAGTGCCCGCCGACGGCGGCAAAGGGATCCTCGGCATTCCCGCGGCAGGCGTCCCCCTCGTGGATGTGAAACCCGAACACCCTGCCCGCACACGCGCCGCTCGCCGTCGGCAAGCCGACGACCTCGGCACTGACCAGTACCCCGTATCGCGTCTGATAAAACCGTACCGTGCCACCGAGACGGGGGTTCGCCCCGCTCCCGCGCACGTTGGCCACCGCATCCGGCGGTTGCGCCAGTATCTCGCATAAATTCGCGAACGGGCGCGGCGGTATCGGCGGCATTGGCGGCATCGGTCGCATCGGTCTTCTGCGCATAGGCTGTCACTCCTTTCATAGAACAGTATATGCGCGAAAATGAAAAACGCCGCAAAAAGAAACCGGTCGTTCTGTGCGATGCCCAGAACGACCGGTTTCGGGTTTTTTA
>CAJGCA010000026.1 GCA_904501705.1 Clostridiaceae bacterium
TCACTGCCCGCGAGGTCGGCGATGGTGCGCGCGACCTTTAAGAGACGGTCATACGCGCGCGCCGACAGCCCCATGCGCTCGAACGCGCCCTTGAGCAGGGAGCTCGCCGCATCGGTGAGCGGGCAGTATTCCTTAAGCTTGCTGGTGGGAATGCGGGCGTTGCTGACGATGTCGGTGCCCGCGAAACGCCGCTGCTGGATTGCCCGCGCAGCATTGACGCGCGCGCGGATGGCGGCGGAAGATTCGGACTTATGTTGTGCGGAGAGCTGGTCGTATTCCACCGGCGGCACCTCGATGTGCAGGTCGATGCGATCGAGCAGCGGGCCTGACACTTTGCCGAGGTATCTTTGCACCGCCTGCGCTGAGCAGGTGCAGGGGCGGGTGGGATGCCCGTAGTAGCCGCAGGGGCAGGGGTTCATTGCCGCGACCAGCATAATGGAACAAGGATAGGAGAGGGAGGCGCTGACGCGGGAGATGGTCACCCGCCCATCTTCGAGCGGTTGGCGTAAGCATTCCATCGACACGCGGGAGAATTCCGGCAGCTCGTCGAGAAATAAGACGCCGTTGTGCGCGAGGGACACCTCGCCCGGGCGCGGCACGACACCGCCGCCCGCGAGTCCCTGCGCGGATATGTTATGGTGCGGGGAACGGAAGGGGCGGCGGCGCAGCAGCCCGCCCGACGACAGTTCCCCCGAAATGGAGTGGATCTTGGTACATTCGAGCGCCTCGGCGCGGGTCATATCCGGCAGGATGGTGGGCAAGCGTTTAGCGAGCATGCTTTTGCCCGAACCCGGGGTGCCAAGAAGGAGAATGTTATGCGAGCCCGCGGCGGCGATCTCCATCGCACGGCGGGCGGTCTCCTGACCCATCACGTCGGCGAAATCCACCGTTTCCTCCTCGCTCGCCGGCGAGAATTCTTCGGCGGCGAGCGGGGTCAGCGGGGCGTTTCCTTGCAGATGGGCGAGCAGGGAGGCGATGTCTGCGACGGGGTAGACGGTGATACCGTCCACGACGGCGGCTTCGGTGCCGTTGTCGGCGGGGACGTAGACGTCCTCAATGCCCGCGTCGCGTGCCGCAATGACCATTGGCAACACGCCGCGCACGGGACGCACCGCCCCTTGCAGGGATAGTTCACCGATGAACGCGGCACGGCGTAGATTTGCTTTAAGCTGACCGCTCGCGCACAAGAGCGCCAGCAGCAACGGCAGGTCATAGACTGAGCCTTCCTTTTTGACGTCGGCGGGCGCAAGGTTGACGGTGATGCGGCTGACGGGATAGGTGAATCCCGCGTTCTTCATCGCTGCGCGCACGCGGTCGCGGGATTCCCGCACCGCGGTGTCCGGCAGACCCACGACATCAAAGCCGGGTAAACCCTGTGATAGATCCGCCTCGACCTCGACCATAAAACCGTCGATGCCGCGCAGCCCCATACTCTTGAGAGCGGCAAACATACGCCCGCCTCCTTCCTTATTTCTTGAACAGATGCACGATGAGTTTATAGATCTCGACGATGACCAGCGGGACAATGGAGAGCCCGATGACCGCGCCCCATGCGTTGATTCCCATCGGGACGAGAGAGAACACGTTCTGCACGCCGGGGATAAGCAGCACGCCGAGCATGAGCGCCAGCGAGCCGAAGAACGCGCCGATCATATAGCGGTTGGACAGCAGGCCGGCCTTAAACAGCGAGTGGGTGGAGCGAACGTTGAGCGCGTGCACGAGCTGCCCCATACCGAGCGCGGCGAACGCCATCGTCTCACCGAGGGCGAGGTCACCCCATACTTTATAGCCGAGCCAGAACGCGATCAGCGTGATCACGCCGAACATCGCGCCCTGCCAGATCGCCTGGGCGCCGACGCCGCCGCTGAACAGGCTCTCCTCACGACGACGGGGCTTGCGCTGCATAATGTCCTTTTCGGGCGGCTCCATACCGAGCGCCAGCGCGGGCAGACTGTCGGTGACAAGGTTCATCCACAGCAGCTGGATGGGCAGCAGGGGAGTCTGCCGCCACAGTAGCATCGCCGCAAACACGGTGAGGATCTCGCCGAGGTTGCAGGACAGCAGGAAATGCACCGCTTTACGGATGTTGTCGTAGATGCCGCGACCCTCGCGCACGGCGGCGACGATGGTGGAGAAGTTGTCGTCCATCAACGTCATATCCGCCGCGCCCTTGGCGACGTCGGTGCCGGTGATACCCATTGCGCAGCCGATGTCGGCGGCCTTGAGTGCGGGCGCATCGTTGATGCCGTCGCCCGTCATCGCGACGATGTCGCCGCGCTTTTTCCACGATTTGACGATGCGGATCTTGTCCGCAGGGGTTACGCGCGCATACACGCGGTAGCGGGTGATATTTTCGTCGAGCTCTTCTTCTGTAAGCGCTTCCAACTCCGTGCCCGTGATCGCGAGCTCACCCTCGTGCAGGATGCCGAGCTCCTTGGCGATCGCGGAGGCGGTGACAACGTTATCACCGGTAATCATCACGGTGCGCACGCCTGCGGTGTCGCATTCGCGAATAGCGTCCTTGACCTCGGGACGCGGCGGGTCGATCATACCGACAAGACCCGCGAGCGTCAGATCGCACTCGAGCGCCTCAGAGGAGTAGTCGATGGGGGCGACGTCGAGGATCTTGAACGCGACCGCGAGCACGCGCAGGGCATCCTGCCCCATGGCGTTGTTGGCGGCTGCGGTCTCCTCCATATGCCCGCGGGTGCAGCGGGTAAATACCATCTCGGGTGCACCCTTGACGATAACGATGACTTGACCGTCCGCCTGATGCACGGTGGTCATCAGCTTGCGGTCGGAGTCGAAGGGGATCTCGCCGATGAGCGGCATATCCATCAGCAGCGCGGATTTTTCCAGACCGATGCGCCGCAGATAGGAGAGGATGGCAGTCTCGGTCGGGTCGCCGATGGCGATCTCCTTGCCGTTCTCCTCGGTGACCGAGGCGTCGGTGCACAGCGCTGCAAGGCGCAGCAGCTGGCTGAGTCCGACCTCGGGCTGTTCGCCGTTTAGATCGACCATCTTACCGCCAACGTAGGCGCGGCGCAGGGTCATCTTGTTCTGAGTCAGTGTGCCGGTCTTGTCCGAGCAGATGACCGAGGCGCTGCCGAGTGTCTCGACCGCGGGCAGCCGGCGGATGATTGCCTGCTGCTTGACCAAGCGCTGCACGCCGAGCGCGAGCACGATGGTGACGATGGCGGGCAGACCTTCAGGGATGGCGGCGACCGCGAGGGATACCGCGGTCATAAACATTTCCATCAGATCCATACGGAACAGAAGCCCGATGATGAAGATGACGACGCAGATGCCGAGCGCGAGCAAGCCGAGCGTCTTGCTCAGCTGCGCCATCTTCTGTTGCAGAGGGGTGGAGTCGTCCTTTTCTCCCTCGAGCATCGAGGCGATGTGGCCCATCTCGGAGCTCATTCCCGTCGCGACCACGACGGCAATGGCTTTGCCATTGGTGACACCGCAGCCGGAATAGACCATATTGGTGCGTTCGGCCAGCGGGGTGATGTCCTCGAACACGCCGCTTGCGTTCTTTTCGACCGGCAGGGATTCGCCCGTCAGCGCGGACTCGTTGCAGGAGAGGGAATACGCCTCCAGCACGCGGCAGTCCGCGGGTACGAGGTCGCCCGCCTCCAGCTCGATGATGTCGCCGGGGACGAGGGAGTAGGACGGGATGGTGGTGAGCTTGCCGCCGCGGCGTACGCGGGCGTTCGGCGCGGACATGTTCTTGAGCGCTTGCAGAGCCGCCTCCGCCTTGCTTTCCTGAAACACGCCGAGCATGGCGTTGAGCACGACGATGGCGACGATGACCACAGGCTCGATCCATTCAAATGGCTTGCCGTGCACAAAATGGTCGTACAGGGCGAGTACCAGTGAGATGGCCGCCGCGATGAGCAGAATAATGACCATCGCGTCCTTCATCTGCCGCAGAAAGCGCTGAAACAGGGTCAGCGGTGCTTTCTCTTGCAGGCGGTTTTCACCGTATTCTTCCAGGCGCTCGGCCGCTGCGGTGTCATCCAGACCGCCCGCGACATCGGTGCGCAGCTCGCGCAGAACATCTTCTTGGTGGTGGCTGTGCCAGATCATATCATACGACCTCCGTTGATTTTTTAATAAACTATCTTATAGTATATCATATCCCGATTAAAAAAACAGTATTTACAAGAAAAAATTTCATAAAATTCTGCTTTTTTACAGAAATGTCATAGGAATTTTGAAAATTTGTAAACTTTTCGGAAATCCGTTGAAAAGCGGACAAGATTATGGTAAAGTATAGTAAATGAACTGAAAACGGAGTGTATGCGAGAATGGATACCTTTTTTGAACAGATTGTTAAAAAGAAAAAAACACCCGCAGAATGGGCGATCATCATTGGCACGATCGTTGTTGCCGCCGTGTTGTTGCTTGCGATACTCAATATTCCGAACCTGATGGTGATTCCGATCCTGCCGACACTTATTATGGTGGGTATCGGCTACGGCGGCTGGTGGCTGATTACGAGTCAGAATAACGAGTTCGAATATTGCGTCACCAACGGCGACATCGACATTGACCTCATCACTGCCAAGCGTAAGCGTAAGCGCATTGTGTCGGTGGTCGGGCGTAAGGTGGAGAGCCTGTTACCCTACGATGCCGCGAAGGTGAACGAGAAGACGTATCAGCGCGTCGTCATCGCCGCCCCGTCGAAGAAGGAGGCGGTCCTTTGGTGTTTCACCTATCACAGCAAGAAGAACGGCCACACTCTCGTGGTGTTTCAGCCCGATCAGCGGGTGCTTCGCGCCCTTTTTGACGGCCTGCAGAGCCTCGTCAAGATCGAGACCCGTCGCGCAATGCAAGAGAAGGGCATACTGTTTGAATAAGTCAAAAAACGCTATGCTCCGAGCATAGCGTTTTTTGCATACCGCCGATAAAAGGAGGAGATCCTATGAAAAAAGCCACAGCTGAGGATATGCGCCGCATCGAGGCGCTCGCCGTTGACCGCGGGGATAGCTTTGCGTCGCTGATGGAGCGCGCGGGACAGGCGGTCGCAGAATGGGTGTTGCGGGAATGGTTGGATGCCCGCACCGCCGAGGGGCTGGACACCCGCATAGCGATCGTGTGCGGTAAGGGAAACAACGGCGGCGACGGCTTTGTCATTGCGCGCAGACTCGCGGTGTTTGCGGATGTGACGGTGGTGCTCGCCGCAGGTAAGCCTGCCACCGACACCGCGGCGCAGAATTATTCTCGTCTGCCGAATAACGCCTTGACCGTGCTCGACTATACGCAGGAGCCGTATTTGTGCAGTGCTGCGGTGCGGCAGGCGGATATGCTGGTCGACTGTGTATACGGAATCGGCTTCCACGGGGAATTTTCGACGGGTCTTTTGCCGCTTTTGCGCCAAATGAATGCCGCTGCGAACTATAAGGTCGCGGTGGATATGCCGAGCGGGGTCAACGCCGACAGCGGCGTTGCTTGTGAGGGAGCATTCTCGGCAGACGTGACCCTGACCTTCACTGCCCTCAAAGAGGGGCTGAGCAGAGAGAACAGCGGCAGCGTGCAGCTGCTGGATATCGGTATTCCCGCCGACGCAGTGCGGCAGGTGCTGGGACAGAAGGCGATCACCGAGGAGATGGTGCGCGCCTGCTTCTCGCCCCGTCCGCTCGACAGCCATAAGGGCACCTTCGGGCGCGTGCTGCTTGTTGCGGGCAGCTATGGTATGGCGGGCGCGGCGATTTTGGCCGCTAAAGCGGCTCTGCGCAGCGGCGCGGGGCTGGTGACCGTCGCCACGCCGCGCAGCATCTACCCGATCGTCGCGACGGCGGTGCCGGAGGCGATCTTCCTGCCGCTCGACGAGACCGAGGACGGGTGTCTCTCGTCCGATGCGGTCGAGCCGCTCGTGCGTCGCGCACAGAACGCGGACGTGGTGGTGCTCGGCTGCGGGCTTGGACGCTCAGTGGCGGTGACACAGTTGTTCTTGCAGCTTCGTCGCCGTGTGACCTGTCCGCTGATCTTGGATGCGGATGGCATAAATGCGGTAAAGCCGCATATGTTGATAGAGGAGACGGCTTTTGCTCCTCTGATACTCACACCCCATCCCGGCGAGATGGCGCGCTTGCTTGATTCGACCATCGACGAGGTGCAATGCCACCGCGAGGAGATCGCACGGCGGTTTGCCGACGACTACGGCGTGGTGTTGACGCTTAAGGGCTATCATACGCTGGTTAGCGCCCCCGGACGTCCGCTGATGCAGAATGACACCGGCAACCCCGGTATGGCGACGGGCGGCAGTGGCGACGTGCTCGCGGGGCTCATCGGCGGCTTGGCGGCACAGGGAATGGATCCGTATTTCGCGGCGATGTGCGGGGTGTACGTCCACGGCGCGGCGGGCGACCGTGCGGCAGAGAGACTGTCGCAGCACGCGATGCTGCCAAGCGATATGCTGGAGGAGTTGGGAGGCCTGTTTCTGAATTTAGAGAAATAGGAGCCTTGATTATGAAACACCGATTACTTTTCGGGATACTGACGGTTGTTTTGTGCGCCGCGATGCTGTTCGGCTGCGGGAAAAAGCCCGATGACGCGGCAACGCCCGTGACGGCGGGATTTACCTGTGAGGTGGGTATTGCTTACCGCGGAATGAACCTGAAAGGGCAGCTCAGCCGTGCGCAGGACGGGCGCTTGCTCGTGACGCTTTCCGAGCCGCCGTCGCTCGGCGGTATGGCGATCAGCTGGGACGGCGAGGAGATGGCGATGGAGCTCGGCGGCTTGCAGATACCCGTGAAAGCGGAAAACGTCCCGCAGGGGGCGCTGATCAAAAGCCTGTTGTCCGTGCTGACCACGGAGCCGACCGACGGTGAGCTGGCCGACGAGGGGTATACGGTGCAGGGCGAGGTCGACGGCAAGGCGTACACCATCGTGTGTGCACCCGATACGGGGCTCATCCGCTCGCTGTCCGTGCCCGACGACGAGCTGACGGTGACCTTTAACGAGACCGCTTTGCTGACTTCGGTAACCGAATAGATCAAACGGCGGCGACAGACGATTTTGTCTGTCGCCGCCATTTTGCTTTTTTCACCTTGTCCTGTGTGCGTGCATAAGATGGATTGACAAGCTCTCCGTATAAAACACGGACAGGCCGCCCATACTGCTAATGCAGGAAAACTTATGCACGACCAAAGGAGAGAGAAATGCTATGATGGTGCATCGCGGAGACATTTATTATGCCGATCTCAGCCCCGTGGTGGGGTCGGAGCAGGGCGGGGTGCGTCCCGTACTTATCGTACAGAATGACGTGGGTAATCGCTTTAGCCCTACGGTGATCGCGGCCGCGATCACCAGCCAGACGGGCAAGACCAAGCTGCCCACCCATATCCAGCTTCATTCGGTCGGCAGTGGCTTAGCGCGGGATTCCATCGTGCTGCTCGAGCAGATTCGCACGCTGGATAAACAGCGTCTGCGCGAGCGGATGGGGCGTCTTGATGAGGTGTCGATGAACCGCGTCGATCGCGCCCTGCAGGTGAGCTTCGGGCTGGAGACGGATGCGTCTGCCGAGTGATGAGCGCAAAATAACGAAAGAGCGGAGAATGGCGTTCGCCATTCTCCGCTTTTGGTTTATTCTTTTTCTTTGAGCTTGGCGATGATCATACGCGCACATTTGTACACGTCGCCGCCGCCCATCGTCATTACCAGGTCGCCCTTTTGGACATTCGCTGCAACATAGTCGGCGATCTCGGGGAAGGTGGCGAGGTACACGCCGTTTTCCATCTGCTCGGTGATCTGGGTGGAATGCACCCCGTAGGTATTCACCTCGCGCGAGCCCATAATGTCGCTGACGATGGCGATGTCCGCGATCGACAGCGCGGAGGCGAACTCGTTGAGATGCCGCGCGGTGCGCGAGAAGGTGAACGGTTGGAAGATGCCCCACACGCGGGTGTACTCCAGTTTTTTCGCCGCCTCGAGGGTGGCGATAATCTCGGTCGGGTGGTGAGCGTAGTCGTCCGCGACGGTCACGCCCGCGTAGGTGCCGAGGAACTCAAACCGCCGCCCAGCGCCGTGGAAGGCGCGCACGCCGTGAGCGATCTGCGCGGGGGTCATCCCGCAGAGGGTAGCGGCGGCCGCCGCGGCGAGGGAGTTGAGCACGTTATGCCCACCGGGGACACCGAGCTCCACCTCGCCGAGGGATTCGCCGTTGTGGTAGAGATCGTACTGCCCGTACGAGCCGCGCACGGTGCGCACGTTCTTCGCCTGCCATTCACAGCCGTCGGACAGCCCGTAGGGGATGAGCTGCTTGCCATCGAGACCCTCGACCGCGCGGCGGGTGTTTTCGTCGTCGGCGTTGTAGATGATCGCGCCGGTGGTCTGCTTAGCGAAGCGGCGGAAGGAGCGGATGACCCCGTCGAGGTCGCCGAAATAGTCGAGGTGATCGGCGTCAACATTGAGGATGATGCTGATGGCAGGGGTCATCTCAAGATAGTGATCCTTAAATTCGCACGCCTCGCACACCATCGTGTCGTTGGTGCCTGCGTGGCCGTTGGCGTTGATGGCGGGTAGTCTGCCGCCGATGAAGATGCTCGGATCGGTGCCGCCGTCGAGCAGGATCTGGCACAGCATTGAGGTGGTGGTCGTCTTGCCGTGGGTGCCCGCAACCGCGATGGTGTTTTTAAACTGTCGCGTGATCCAGCCGAGCAGAATCGCACGCTCGATGAGCGGGATATTTTGCTCGCGCGCGGCAACCAATTCGGGGTTGTCCTCGGCAACGGCGGCGGTGTAGACGACTATATCCGCGCCCGCGATATTCTCTGCCGCGTGTCCCATCGTCACGGTGATGCCGAGGGTGCGGATGCGGGTGAGGTTGTCGGATTCGTTGTTGTCCGACCCCGACAGCACATATCCCTTTGCATGCAGGATCTCGGCGAGTGGGCTCATTCCCGAGCCGCCGATGCCGACAAAATGGATGCGCTTCACATCCGCAAGCAGATTGGTTTTATCCGTCATCGTTGATCGTTCCTCTCCGATTGATCTCTTGTTCGTTGCTTCTATTATATGACCTTTGTCAGAAAAAATAAAGGGTTTTCCGCAAAATCAGGAAAATTTTTCAATAAAAGGGGATATATATAAAATAAATCAATGAATAAAGGGTGATGTTGCGTGATGGTAAGACGATGGATCGCTGCGCTGTGTGCGGCGTTATTGCTGTGCGGCGGGATGACAGTGCACGCCTCGGGCGGCGGCACGGTGCTGTACGATGAGGATAGCGGCGAGAGCTTGTCCGCTCTGCTTGCGGAGGACGACGCGGCGTGGCCGACGGTCGCTCTGCCCGATTCAGCGGCAGGACTGACGGTGAATGCTAAGGGCGCGGTGCTGATGGAGCAGGGAAGCGGCGAGGTGTTGTACGAAAAGGGAGCAAAAGAACACCTGCCGATCGCCTCGGTGACCAAGGTGATGACCTTGCTGCTTGTGATGGAGGCGATCGAGGACGGGCGTATTAAAGGGGATGAGCCCGTTACCTGCTCGGCAAAGGCGGCCTCGATGGGTGGCTCGCAGATCTGGCTTGAGCAGGGCGAGGTGATGACGGTGGAGGAGCTGGTCAAAGCCGCCGCCGTTGTATCGGCGAACGACGCCTGTGCCGCGCTTGCCGAGCACATCAGCGGCACGCTTGAGGCGTTCGTTGCACAGATGAATGCGCGAGCAAAGGAGCTCGGGATGAACGACACCAATTTCGTCGACTGCAGCGGATTGGACGACAGCGGCTTTTCCTGTGCTTATGACGTGGCGGTGATGTCCCGTGAGCTGATGAAGCATACCGACATACAGAAATACACCACCATCTGGATGGACTCTCTACGCGGCGGCAAATCCCAGCTCGTCAACACCAATAAGCTCGTGCGGCATTACAAGGGCTCGACGGGGCTTAAAACAGGTACGACGCAGGCGGCGGGGCATTGTCTCTCCGCCACCGCTACGCGAAACGGCACGTCCTTTGTTGCGGTGGTGCTCGGCTGTGCGACCACGGCTGACCGCTTCGACGGCGCACGGGCGATGCTGGATTACGGTTTTTCGAACTATATTTCCTACACGCCGCCTGCTGAACTGATGCAGCTCGCCCCCATTTCTGTGCTGCATGGTCAGGCGGACACGGTTGAGATCGCGGTGGATATGCCGCAATCCCTGCTGCTAAAAAAGGGCACCGAGAGCATGATCGAGCCCTCTGTGGAGCTGGCGGTCGATCTCGAAGCACCAGTTCACACGGGGCAGGTGGTCGGCACTTGGCGGCTGAAAAATGGAGACGAAACGCTGTGCGAATACGCTGTGCGGGCGACCGCAGACGTGCTAGCCAAAACCTTCCGCTACGCGTATTCGCTATTAGTCGCGGCTTTACTGGCATAATTTGTGAAAAAATTATAAGAAATGCGAAAAACCAGTTGCAAAATTAGCACAAGTAGTGTAAAATAAATGTAACAAATTTAATAGTCGTTTGCAATAATCGTCTATTGCCGATAGTTCGATTTTTCGCGATAATAATGGTGGCAAGCAGATTAGGTAACTACGGTGAATAGAAAGGTTGGATGGTTTATGGCAGTCAAACTGGAAACACGCTATCTCGATGGGTTTGTTCGCGAGCACGAACTGACGAGCCTGCAGGCACAGGTGAACGTCGCCCACGAGATGCTGCATAACGGCACGGGACTCGGCAACGATTTTATCGGTTGGCTTGACCTGCCCGTGAACTATGACAAGGACGAATTCGCGCGCATCAAGGCGGCGGCCACTCGCATTAAGGAAGATACCGACGTGTTTATCGTCATCGGCATCGGCGGTTCGTATCTCGGCGCCCGCGCTGCGATCGAATTCCTGAAATCCAACAACTACAACGCGAAGAAGAAGGACACCCCCGACATTTATTTCGCAGGCAACAGCATTTCCGGCGCACAACTCGCGGAACTGCTGGAAATTTGCGAGGGTCGTCGCGTGTCCATCAACGTGATTTCTAAATCCGGCACCACCACCGAGCCGGCGATCGCGTTCCGTGTGCTGCGCGAGTATCTTGAGAACACCTACGGCCACGAGGAGGCGGTGCGCCGCACCTATGTCACTACCGACAAGGCGCGCGGCACGCTTAAGGCACTTGCCGACCGCGAGGGCTTCGAGACCTTCGTCGTACCGGATGACGTCGGCGGCCGTTTCTCGGTGCTGACGGCCGTCGGTCTGCTGCCGATTGCGGTGGCGGGCTGCGATATCGACGCGCTGATGAAAGGTGCGGCGGATGCGCGTGAGGCGCTTGTTGACCCCGATTTGGCAAACAACGATTGTTACCGCTATGCGGCTGCTCGTACCGCGCTGCACCGCCGTGGCCGCGCCGTCGAATTGATGGTGAGTTACGAGCCGCAGTACGCGATGATGAGCGAGTGGTGGAAGCAACTGTACGGTGAGAGCGAGGGCAAGGACGGCAAGGGACTGTTCCCTGCATCCGTCATTTTCTCCACCGACCTGCATTCTCTCGGCCAGTTCGTGCAGGATGGCTCGAATATTTTGTTCGAGACGGTTGTTAAGTTTGACAAGGCACCGCGCGAACTGCTGATTAAAGAGGACGCCGAGAACGGCGACGGACTCAACTTCCTTGCAGGCAAGTCGATGTCCTTTGTCAACGAGAAGGCGTTCGAGGGTACGGTGCTTGCTCACACCGACGGTGGCACCCCCAGCTTGGTGCTGAACGTCCCTGCGATGGACGAAGCATCTCTCGGCTGGCTCATCTACTTCTTCGAGAAGGCCTGCGCCATCTCCGGTTATATGCTGGGTGTCAACCCCTTCGATCAGCCCGGCGTGGAGAGTTACAAGAAGAATATGTTTGCCCTGTTGGGCAAGCCGGGCTACGAAGAAGCCCGCGTCGCGCTGCTCGCCCGTCTGGGTCAGTAAGTGGCAAAAATCTCGGGATGTACCGTTTTTTGACGGTTCCAATATATATAAATTTAGGAGGACAACACTATGATCACTTTAATTCTCGGTCTCAAAGGCTCCGGCAAAACCAAAAAGCTGATGGCGATGTGCAACGCCGCCGTCGAGCAGTCGAACGGCAATGTCGTCTTTATCGAGAAAGACAATACTTTAACGTACGACCTGAGCCATAAAGCCCGTCTGGTAGCGGCGGAGGATTACGCGATCAAGGGGTTTGATTCTCTGTACGGCTATATCGCCGGTATGTGCGCGGGCAACTACGACATCACTGATATCTTTGTTGATTCTGTGCTCAAGATCGGCGGCAACGATCTCGCTGCGCTCGTGCCCTTCGTGAAGAAACTCGCGAGGCTTGAGGCGAATGTCGTGATGTCCATCTCCGCGGACAAGGCGGATATTCCTGCTGAGCTTGCCGAGATCGCTCAGGAGATCTGATCGCGGCGGATGTATAATCGCACAGCCGACGGCGAATAATCCAAACAACGTGTAGACGGCGGGGGAGTGATCTCCCGCCGTCCTTTACAGGAGTGACAATATGGCTATCTGGTATGAGGGCAACCGCAATTTGAAGGCCAACGAGCGGCAGGAGGGCGACATCACCTACTACATCCGCGGCGTCATCGAGGTCGCGGGCGTGCGCTATGAGCGTTATGCCGTCAAGACGCATTTCATCGAGCGCGGCGAGGACTATGTCGATATCCTGCGCCGTTACGTTTTGCCGCTGTATAAGGCAGGTGACGTGGTAACGCTGGGCGAAAAGGTCATTTCGATGTGTCAGGACAACACCGTCAAGATGGAGGACGTGCGCCTAGGTTTTTGGGCAAAGTTCTTGTCAAAATTCGCGACCAGCAACCACAACGGCATCGGCATGGACGAGCCGTACAAGTTGCAACTGGCCATCAATATGAAAGGGCTGCCGCTGATTTTGTGGGCGGTGTTCTGCGGCGCGGTCGCGCGCGTATTCGGTAAGCGCGGCGTGTTCTACGAAATAGTGGGACAGGATGTTGCAGGCATCGACGGCTTCTACAGCCATTCCTCGTTCGAGACCTACCACACCCTCGCGGTGCTCAACCCCAAAGAGCCCGAGAAGGTGTGCGCCGCCATCTACGAGCAGCTCGGGATGAGCTGTGTGCTGGTGGACGCGAACGACATCGACGTTGAGGTGCTCGGCAAGTCTGCCGATCTCGCAGATGTCGAGGACAAGCTGCTTGCTGATCGTATTCGCGACAACCCCGCGGGGCAGGACGACGAGCTGACGCCGTTCGTCATTATCCGCGATATTGGCGACGAGCCCGCCCAGCCGTATGAGCCTCTGGTGGCGGTCGAAGGGCCCATGGATTAAAAGATTTCGCGAAAAAACGCTTAGAAAGTAAAATTTCTATTGACAAAACAGTCCGCAACCGATATAATATCTTGCGTGACGCTTGAGGTGAACTATGCTTGTGCAATGCAGATCTCTGTTCACGGGGGAGGTAAAGACTCTTCCGATCGACACAGAATGGGATTTTTCACAGGTGGAGTTCTACGGGATTTGTCCTTTCAAACAGCCGGTTCACGCGGTCGGTGAGATCACCGCTCGCGCCGGTGTGGTAAAGCTGAGCCTGCGGGTGACGTTTACCTTTGACGGGCAGTGCGATCGGTGTCTGACGCCGTTTGCACGCGAGTACGACATCCCCGTGGAGCACATTTTGGTGACCTCTCTCGAGAATGAGGACAGCGACTACGTTCTATTGGAGAATTATCAGCTCGCACTGGATGAACTGGTGCAGACCGATATTCTGCTGGAACTGCCGTATAAGAACCTCTGTCGGGAGGATTGCCGAGGCCTGTGTCCCCAATGCGGCAAAAACCTGAACGAAGGCCTATGCGGGTGCACCGCGAAAACGGTGGATCCTCGCCTGGCGGTTCTCCAACAGTTACTGAATTAACCTTTGATCAATGCAAGGAGGTGCTGACAATGGCGGTACCCAAGAGAAAAACTTCCAAGGCACGGCGCGATAAGAGACGTAACAATCTCTGGAAGCTGACTGCTCCGGCTCTGGCTAAGTGCCCGCAGTGCGGCGAGTACAAGCGCGCCCATCGTCTGTGTGGCAACTGCGGCTACTACGATGGCAAGCAGATCGTCAAGGTTGGCGAGTAATTGTCACCGACACCTTGTGAGGAACTTGAAAGTAGAGGAGGAGCGATCCTTCTCTATTTTTATTTGAGGGCAGCTTGTCGTGTTTGTGTCGCAAGTTGCCCGTTTATAATACGCGCGTGCGCGTGTTAAATTATAATTATTATGTTGAGAGGAGGGAGTTAAATGGCTGTAAAAATCGCCTCTGTAGAGAAAGGTAGCCCTGCGGCGAAAGCGCGCATAAAAGCGGGGGATACACTTTTGTCCATTAACGGACGGGATATTGAGGACGTGCTGGATTATCGTTTTTATATGCCCGACACGAAACTCAAGCTTATGATCGAGCGGGACGGTAAGCGCAAGACCGCGCGAGTGCGCAAGGCGGAGTTTGAGGAGATCGGACTGGAGTTTGATACCTACCTCATGGACAAACAACGCTCCTGCCGCAACAACTGCATTTTCTGCTTTATTGATCAGCTGCCGCAGGGGATGCGGGAGAGCCTGTATTTTAAGGACGACGACAGCCGTTTATCCTTCCTGTTCGGCAACTACATCACCCTGACGAACTTGACAGAGCACGAGATTTCCCGTATCATAGAGATGCATATCAGCCCTATCAACATCTCGGTGCATACCACCAATCCAGAGCTGCGCTGTAAGATGATGAACAACCGCTTCGCGGGGGATTGTCTTAACATCCTGCGCCGCTTTGTGGAGGCGGGGCTGACCATCCAGTGCCAGCTTGTGCTTGTCCCAGGCTACAACGACGGGGAGGAATTACAGCGCTCGCTTGACGATCTCGCGGCGTATGCACCGCAGGTGCGCAGCGTAGCGGCGGTGCCCGTCGGGCTGACGAAGTACCGCGACGGGCTGATTCCTATCCGCCCCTTCACGAAGGAGGAGGCGCGGGATGTCATCCGTCGGATGATCGAGGCAGGCGACAAGATGCTCGCACAGGTCGGCAGTCGCGTGTTTTACCCCTCGGACGAGTGGTTTATTCGTGCCGAGATGCCCATCCCCGACAGTGAGTTTTATGAGGAATATCCGCAGCTTGAGAACGGCGTCGGGATGATCGCTCTGCTGCGCGAGGGTTTCCGTGAGGAGCTCGCCGCGTGGGAGGGCACGCCCGACACCGCGCGCACGGTGCTCGCAAGCGGTACGGCGGCGGCGCCCTTTATCCGCGAGCTGATCGCCGAGGCGGCGGCAAAGCTCCCGACGCTGAGCGCCGAGGTCGTCGCGATTGAGAACGATTTCTTTGGAGAGAATATTACCGTATCGGGGCTTGTCACCGGCGGCGATCTCATCCGTCAGCTTAAGAGCGTGCCGATGGACCGCTTGCTTATCCCCGCGAATATGTTGCGGCAGGAGGGCGACTGTTTCCTCGACGACGTGACGGTAGCTGAGGTAGCGCGTGAACTTGGCGTGGTGGTTGAGATCATCCCCGAGACCGACGGCGCGACGTTGTTCGCGGCATTAGTAAACGCAGATGAAACGAAAGGAGAGGACAGCCATGGCTAAACCCGTTGTGGCGGTGGTCGGTCGCCCGAACGTGGGCAAATCGACCTTGTTTAATAAACTCATCGGACAGCGGCTGTCCATCGTGGAGGATACCCCCGGTGTTACCCGTGACCGCATTTTCGCGGACTGCGAGTGGCGCGGCCGCACCTTTATGTTGGCGGACACCGGCGGTATCGAGCCGAAGAGCGATGACATCATTCTTTCGCAGATGCGCCGTCAGGCACAGCTCGCCATCGAGCAGGCGGACGTCATCATTCTGGTGACCGATCTGCGCACGGGTGTCACCGCCAACGATCAGGACGTGGCGGCGATGCTGCAGAAGAGCGGCAAACCCATCGTGTTGTGTGTCAACAAGTGCGACACCCCCGGCACTCCGCCGGTGGAGTTTTATGAATTCTACAATCTTGGCCTCGGCGATCCGATTGCGGTTTCCTCGGTGCACGGTATGGGTACGGGCGACCTGCTCGATGCGGTGTACGAGTATCTGCCCGAGAACGACGGGGACGAGGACGAGCCCGACATCATCCACGTGGCGGTCATCGGCCGTCCCAACGCGGGTAAATCCTCGCTGGTTAACTGCATAGCCGGAGAGGAGCGCAGCATCGTCTCCAATATTGCGGGCACGACCCGTGATGCCATCGACACCCGCATCAGCAACGCGCACGGCGAGTTCGTGTTTATCGACACCGCGGGATTGCGGCGCAAGAGCCGTGTTGACGACGCGGTGGAGAAATACAGCGTCCTGCGCGCCGAGATGGCGGTCGAGCGGGCGGATGTGTGCGTCATTATGATCGACGGCGTCGAGGGCTTCACCGAGCAGGACAGCAAGGTTGCGGGCATCGCCCACGAGAAGGGTAAGGCCTGCATTATCGCGGTCAACAAGTGGGATGCCGTCGAGAAAGACGATAAGACGATGGATAAGATGCGCAAGCAGCTGATGAACGATTTTTCGTTTATGCCCTACGCGCCCTTCATCTTCCTGTCCGCCAAGACGGGTCAGCGTGTTGATCGTCTGTTTGAACTGATCAAGTTTGTCAGCGAGCAGAATGCGATGCGCATCTCCACGGGCACGCTCAACGATGTGCTTGCACTGGCGACCGCCCGCGTGCAGCCGCCGACGGACAAGGGCAAGCGCCTGCGCATCTATTATATGACACAGGTATCCATCAAACCGCCCACGTTCGTGTTTTTTGTCAATCGGGCGGATCTGTTCCACTTCTCCTATCAGCGGTATCTGGAAAATCAGTTGCGGGAGACCTTTGGCTTGGAAGGGACTCCGGTGCGCTTTGTTATCCGCGAAAAAGGAGACAGAAGCACCAAGTAGGCCATTTTCGGAGGGCATAATTTATGGCAGCGTTTTTTATAGACAGTTGGGCGGCGCTCGTTATCGCCGCGGTGATCGGGTATTTGCTCGGCAGCATTAACTGGGCGATCCTCATCACCCGTTGGTTTGCGCATAAGGATATTCGCTCTTTCGGCAGCGGTAATGCGGGCGCGACGAACGTGTTGCGCTCACAGGGCACGGTGCCTGCGGTGCTGACGGTGGTCGGTGATCTTGGCAAGAGCGTGCCCGCTACGTGGCTTGGCGGCTGGCTGCTGGCGAATTTTCACCTTACACAGGCGGCGTTTGACGAGCAGGTCTTAACCATTATCGGGCGGTATGTTGCAGGGCTTTGCTGTATCATCGGGCACGTGCTGCCGATATTTTACCGCTTTCGCGGCGGCAAGGGCGTGCTCGCCACGCTCGGAATGTTCTTGGTGGCGGATTGGCGCGTGGCGCTGATGTGTTTGACGCTGTTTATTGCAATCGTTGCGGTGAGCCGTTTGGTCTCTCTCGGCTCGGTGATTGCCATCGGGTATGGCCCGTTACTGATTTTTATTCTTCACGTGTGGGTGGATAAGATGAGTCTGCCGATGGTGGTGTTCACGACCATTATGACCGTCGCGGTGGCGACGATCATCGTCGTCAAGCACGCTGATAATATCAAGCGTCTCGCCGAGGGCAAGGAGCGCCGCGTCGGCGAGCACGCGTAAGGCGGTGTTTGGATGAAAACAATGGTATTCGGTGCAGGTGGCTGGGGTATCGCGCTGTCGATGGTCGCCTATGAGCACGGACACGAGATTACGCTGTGGTCTTTTTCCGAAGAGGAGATCCGCTCACTTCGTCTGCATAACGAAAATCGCCAGCGTCTGCCGGGGATATCCTTGCCCGATGGTATTACGCTGACAAATGACCTTGCGCCTGCTGCGCAGGCGGATTATATTATCCTCGCGGTGCCATCCTTCGCTATTCGAGATACGGCGAAACGCCTGCATGGCATTGTACGTGCAGGAACGCCCATCATCAACGCGGGCAAGGGCTTGGAGGATGGCTCGCTTTTGCGGTTTTCTGAGGTGCTGGCGCAGGAATTGCCTGATAATCCAATCGTGATTTTGTCGGGCCCCTCGCATGCGGAGGAGGTCGCGCGGCGCGTGTGCACCTCGCTGACCGTTTCGTCGACCGATTTGGTAACAGCGGAACAGGTGCAAAAGGCGTTCAGTATGCCACGGTTTCGCTTGTACGTTAACCCCGATGTTATCGGTGTTGAGCTTGGCGGTGCGCTGAAAAACGTCATCGCGCTGTGTGCAGGTATCGTGGATGGCTTGGATATGGGCGATAACTCTAAGGCGGCGCTGATGACGCGCGGCCTTGCGGAGATTGCGCGTCTGGGCCTGAAAATGGGTGCAAATACGAACACCTTTGCAGGACTCAGCGGTATGGGCGATCTGATGGTAACCTGTGGCAGTATGCATTCGCGTAACCGCCGCGCAGGTATCCTTATCGGGCAAGGTACGCCGATTGATAAGACGATTGAACGCGTCGGCACGGTGGAAGGATACTGGGCGTCGCGCGCCGCGTGGGAGCTTGCCTGTCGCCACGGGGTAAAGATGCCAATCGTTGGGCAATGCTATCGCATTTGCTATGGGGGATTGGATCCGCGACAGGCGGTGCGTGAGTTGCTTGATCGCCCGTTGTGCTACGAAACGGAGTCTAACTGGATAAAATAATTAGTGAGAGGAAGTGATGACGAGTGAAACGCGTACCAATGATAGCGGCTATCAATGATTTGTCCGGCTTTGGACGCTGTTCGCTGACCGTCGCACTTCCAATCTTATCTGCGATGGGGTATCAGGTATGCCCGATGCCGACAGCGCTTCTGTCGGCGCATACGGGCTACCCGAATCCTCAGGTGCGGGATTTCACTGCCGATATGGGTGCGTTTTTGGCGCATTGGGATGAGCTTGGCTTGTCCTTTGATGCGGTGTTCAGCGGCTTTTTGGGGAACGCGGCGCAGGTGGATGTGCTGGAGCCGTTTATGCGTGAGCATAAGGCGCGTGGCGCGCTGTGTGTGGTTGACCCTGCTATGGCAGACCACGGGCGTCTGTATAGTGGCTGTACGCCCGAGCTGGTAAAGGAAATGTGCCGTTTAGTTTCACTCGCGAGCGTAACCACCCCTAACCTGTCCGAGGCGTGCTTACTGACGGACACACCATATAAGCAGGTGGTCAACGAGGCCGGAATAGCAAATTGTAAGCGCTTACAATATCTGGGTGAGCAGCTACTCGCGCTCGGCTGTGCGGCGGCGGTGATCACCGGCGTGCACACCGCGGACGATACGTTGGAGAACTGGGTGTTTGAGCGCGGTCACGAGCCGCGTATCGTGCGTACGCTCCGCGTGGGAAAGAATTTCGCGGGTACGGGGGACGTGTTTTCCTCGATGCTGTGTGGCGAGCTGCTACAAGGCGAGTCACTTTACACAGCGACCGAGCGCACGGCCGAGTTTGTGCGTGAGGTAACGGATTATACTGCAAAAGCAGGTACGCCGTTGCAGGACGGTGTGATGTTTGAGCCGTTTTTGCACCGTTTGTGCGGGCTGGCGAATGGGAATGAGTAAGAATTGCAGTAAAAGGCAAAAAAGCACTTGACATCCGCCTTTTTTATGGTAAAATACTATTCGTGGTCGGCGAAAAGCCGCGATATGGGCCTTTAACTCAGTTGGTTAGAGTAGCCGGCTCATAACCGGTCAGTCCCGGGTTCGAGTCCCTGAAGGCCCACCAGTTTACACTCGGACGAACGTCCGTTTCACATACGATTCGCTTGCGGATCGGCTTATATAGGGGTATAGCTCAGTTGGTAGAGCAGCGGTCTCCAAAACCGCGTGCCGAGGGTTCAAGTCCTTCTGCCCCTGCCAGAAAAAGACAGATTCCGACAGGAATCTGTCTTTTTCAACTAAATCCACCCTTACGGGTGGGTGAAATATTGCTTCGTAATGTGAAATTCTCGCTTCGCTCGAGTGAAATCGCTGCGGCGGTGGGTGGATTTAATTTCACATTTTGCCAATAGGCAAAATAGTTCACCAAAGGCGTAAGCCTTTGATTTCACCGTGAGCGTAAGTGAACGATTTTACAAAAAACTGCGAGAGTTCAAAGCCATACGCAAAACTACCGAAAATATCTTTTTTTAGCCCATAGACAAAACAAAAGCCACGGCTTCATGCCGTGGCTTTTGTTTTGGTGGTGGTAGGGAGTGAGTACCCCGGCACGCCTAAAATCCCGGAGGGATTTTACAGGGGTTTGCGGAGCAGAAAGATGGATAAGCAGAGTTTTGGTCGCAAACCCACGTGCCAGAGGGTACAAGTCCTTCTGCCCTAGCTCAAAGGCTCGGTTAAGCGCAGTTGGGCAATGATGCGTGCGTCGTGGGCGCTGCTAGCTTGCAGCGGGATGAATGGTTCGCGGAAATGCCTAAGCGGTCGATTCGGGTGATATGAGTGCTATGATACAGTATAAAAAGCCGTCTCGTCGCCGTATAAAGAAGGGTTACGGGGCGGCTTTTTTATTGGCAGACGGCTTATCCGTCTGCTATTTTTTTGCAGTATATTGTAAGCAGTGTAGTTCTTTCGTAAAAGAATGCATCGGCGCGTAGTAGTTCCCATTTTTAAAATTGTTGCATTGTCAAAATCACTATTTTCTACATCCTTACCTTATAGAGATGCCTTTAAGAAGATCAGCATACTGTCGACAACCTATCCGCTGAACGCCCCAAGAAGGTATTGACAATAATACCAATATATGGTATTATTGTCACAAGATAAATCCGTAAAAGTGGATAAATAAACGGCAGACGGGTTTATCTCGTCTGCCGTTTTGGTATACTTGTCCGTTTTTATCGAAAATGAAAAGTGTATTCTGACGCGCTGGGAATGGGGTGTGTGGCAATGGTTAATGACCATAAAACGCATTGGAAAAAGCCGTTTTTTTCGCAGAGTTACCCCCTATGTCAAAAGTACGCAGAAAAAGCTCTCAATCTCATTAAAACGCACTCTCTCTGACGGCATATTTTGACGGCGTATTTTTAAAACCCAACAGCAGCGAGCTTCTCCATATTGGCGCGTTTAAGTTCCATCGAAGAATGAACATATCGATCCAACGTTACTTTTGTGCTGGAGTGACCTAGGATCTCACTAAGCGACTTAATTTCGAAGCCAACCTCAACACAACGGGTGGCAAAGGTATGGCGCAAGGCGTGAAAGTGCACGCCCTCCAAATCACAGGCGGCGCTATAGCGACTGAGCCGATATTGCAGTGCGCGTGGCTCCATCCAACGACGCGTATCACCGGTTAACACATAGGCATCATCCAGCAAAGGACGCATTTCCTCGCAGAGCGACGCCGCGTATTCTGTCAACGGGACAAAACGTCTGGAATGGTCGCTTTTGGCTTCGCCGATCAAAACCTTGGTTTTACTGGGCGCGTTTACGGTGAGATCTTGCAGGCGCTGCATGGTTGCTGTTATATGCACACACTTGTCCTGCAAGGAAATATCCGACCATTTCAGTGCACACACCTCTCCAATACGCATTCCCGTGAGCAGAGCCAGCAACACGCCAAATTTCACGGTATCCATATCGTTCAGCAGATACTGCACAAGCCGCGTCTGCTCTTCCGTTGACAGCACGCGCATATCACGGCGCGGCTCTTTGGGATAGATGATCTCAATTTCCGGGAATCCCTCGCCACATTGTCGTCGTCCGTGCTTGAGCACCGAACGCAGTACCGTGAGAATATCCCTCACGGTCTTCGGCGAAAAGCCGTCTGACAACAGGCCGTGGCTGAAACGCTCAACCGCAACCGTACTCAGGTTCTGCGGCATTTCCTTACCTAGGCGAGGGATGATATGCCGCTGAATAATATTGTGATACTTTACATAGGTGGATTCTTTCACACGACTACGGCAGAGCAGTAACCATTCCTCGCAATAATACCCAAGATCCATACGATTGGTTGTAGGTGCTCGGATCCGAGACGCTTTGGCATTCGCCAACTTTTCTCGCACCTCACGATAGCTTTTGGCGTAAACATAGCCAAACTCCGTCTTACCGCTCGCATCCCGCCCTTTGATATACCGCCCTTCCCAGCGTTCATCTTTTCTTTTATAGATGTTTTCACCTTTTCTTGCCATGGCAAACAACACTCCTTTTAGGCCTGTTCGATTCCGGTGCCGCCTGTCTGCAAATGGAGACGGCTTTTTTGACGGCAAATGCCGTGTAAAAATGTGATAATTTCTGCGTAAAAAGCTGTAGACCTCTATTAAAAATGTGCAAATTTGGATTTTTAAGGAAATTTCCTTGCGTTTTTGGCTGCCTTGTGTTATAATTTGACCCGCCACGAAAAGAAATTGCACCCACGCAGAGGGGGTAACTCTGCGAA
>CAJGCA010000027.1 GCA_904501705.1 Clostridiaceae bacterium
AGGACGACGGAAAAGATCCGAATCCGATTGCCAAAGGAATGTCGTGGATGAAAACGAACGTGATGCTGGTGATGAAGGAATCCGACAGCACGATTGCAGATCTGATTACGGATGGATGTAATATGGGAGTGAAGTCTCTGAGCTGTTACCTCAACGAGTATGCGGCGGCGGACGAAAAATCCAAGGATATCTGCAAGCGGCTCATTAAGCTCGAGGAAGAACTCAGTGTGCAGATGCGCGATTTCTTATAAGGGCGGGGCAGGATATGTTTCCTGTCCTGTCAATTTTTCTTGCCACGCATTACGTTATATGGTAAACTGTTTTTATAAACATAAAGGAGTTTATCACTATGCAGGAGAAAAACGGTGCAAATCCTTTCACTTGGGTGCAGATTTGTTGGGCGGCGGCGGGACTAGCGCTGCTGGCGGCGGCGCTGCACGTATTTAACGTCCCTGATAATCGTCTTGTGACGGTGGCGTCCCGTCTTGGCTTTGCGATGCTGTTTGCTGGCTGTATCAATCTGGTGGTCTACTATTTCCAGAAGGATAAGATCCACGGCTCGCATTGGCTGCTGGCGGACGGGATGACTTCGGTGCTGCTGTCTATCTTCCCGCTGCTCAACGAGATGATCCTGCCTGCGGTGATCCCGTTCTTTTTTGGTATATGGGAGCTGTTCTCGGGCATCATCAAATTCGTCGAGGCGACCGAGCTGCACGAGGAAAAGATCCGTGGCTGGCGATGGTTCTTGCTTATCGGTATGATCGAGCTTGTGTCGGGTATCGGCTCGATGGTCAAGCCCATCGACGACTACGTCGGGATGAACCACGTCATCGCGATCATCCTGTTGGTACAGAGCTTCGGCTACATCTTCAAGATGCTGATTTATCACAACCTTGCGGGTACAGGCAGCATGTCGTGGCTGCACCGCAAGCACCGCCACTCGGCGAAATGATAAAAAGGACTTCACGCATCACGTGAAGTCCTTTTCCTTTACACTAGAATTTACACCTTGGCGGGCTTCTTCTTTGCCGCTTCGTGTTTGATGCGATAGAGCTCTTCCACTGCAAAGCCGAGCTTGGTGATGACGTTCGGCTTAGTCGGGTAGCAGTAGAAGGAGTCCTTGTCGGTGGAGATGTCAAAGCAGTCGTAGGGCTTGATATAGCAGTAATCGTATTCGACGTGCAGGCTGTTATTTTCGATGGGGGTGCGCTGGACGCGGTAGGGCGCGCCGTTATAGTGTCCCTCAAGCACAAAGCCGTTCTCGGGATCGTGGGTGATCTTTGCCTTGCCAAGATGGGTAAACCGCCAGCAACGGGGCAGGGAGTAGACCTCGACCTCGTCCTCAAAGGAGTATTCCCCTCGGGCGATCTGCTCACACACCTGCTGCCGCTCCCAGTCGAACCAGTCGGGGATGTGGGAGAATTCGGTTTCGCCCGAAAGTGCGGTGAGCGTGCCGTCCTCGTTGAGGTTCCAGCGCTTGCCGCATTCGGTGCAGTAAAGCTCGGTGCCCTCGGATGCCATCTTGGACTCGGTCAGGCAGTCCGGGCACTGGTACAGCACTTTATGCAGTCCCTCGGCGCGATGTGGCTCGGTGATGAGGATGCCGTTATCCTTTTGATAGCGGTATTCGTCGTATTCAAACGCCTGCTTGATGGCGGCATTGATCTCGTCCGCGGACATCGCTTTGACCTGGTCGGCGGTGAGAATCTGTGTCATCGTCATATACAGCGGCACCTTGCGCGGCTTGCGGAAGTTCCAGAACGGGGTGAGCAGGTGATTGCCGTGATGCTTGATGACCACGACGGGCACCTTGTTCATCTTCACGAGTTTGCCGAGCGATTCGGGCAGATAGGCGGTGGTGCCGCAGGGGGTGTACCGCGCCTCGGGGTACATACTGAGGATGTCGCCGCGCTTTAACACGCGGTTAATGGACTTGATGAGGTGCAGGTCGGTGGTGAACTTGCGCGTGCCGATCGAGCCGATAAGCTCCATTAGCCACGGACGGCGATAGTAGCCGTCGATGCTCACGACGTTGTTGACGCGGTGGGGGAAGGTCGCCATTGCCGCGATCTCGAAGTCAATGAAATACTGGTGGTTGCTCAGCAGCATATACGGCGGTTTAACACCTTCCATATTGATCTTTTCAATCTTATACTTTTTGCCGATGAGCATAATTTTAGATAACAGCCAGATCAGCCACACGATGACAAGCGGCTGACGGATGGGATATTTTGCAGTTTTGTAATATTTTTTATTTTTATAATTCACTTCCATACTATAAACTCCTCTCTAACGAGTTTCATTGTAACAGAAAGTTGTCGAATAGGCAAGAAAAATTCTTTTCCGTAAAAAACTTGTAATTAGCGACAAAGCGCGGTATAATGTTGATTGAGGTGAGAATGGTGGTTGTTCTGTATATTCTGCTCGGGCTAGCCTTGCTGACGCTGTTGACGAGCTTTGTCTGCTTTTGGATGGCGTTTTACGCGCCGCGCAAGTGCGAGACCGAAGAATACCCCATCCCGCCTGGAAAGATCTATGAGCCGCATCGTGAGACGATGGTCGAATGGATCAAGGAAGCGCGGGCGATGCCGCATGACGACGTGAGCATCACGTCCTTTGACGGACTGACGCTGTGCGGCCAGTATTTCGAGGGGAGAGCCGACGCGCCGATCGAGCTGATGTTCCCCGGCTACCGCGGTGTCGCGGAGCGGGATCTGTGCGGTGGCGTGCAGCGCGCGTTCGCGCTCGGGCATAATGTGCTCATTGTCAACCAGCGCTCCTGCGACAAAAGCGGGGGGCGGGTCATTACTTTCGGGGTGCGGGAGCATCGCGACTGCCTCTCGTGGATCGACTATATCCTCGAGCGCTTCGGCGCGGACGTGAAGATCATCCTCGCGGGGGTGTCCATGGGCGCGGCGACGGTGATGACCGCGGCCGGCTGTGATCTGCCGCCGCAGGTGGTCGGGGTCGTCGCGGATTGCGGCTATACCTCGGCAAAGGACATCATCTGTAAGGTTATCCGCCAGATGGGTCTGCCTGCAAAGCTGCTATATCCCTTTGTGCGGCTCGGCGGGCTCATTTACGGCGGCTTTGACGTCGAGGCGACCTCGCCCATCGAGGGGATGAAGAATTGTCGCATCCCCGTCTTCTTCGCCCACGGCGACGCGGACGACTACGTGCCGTATGAGATGAGTCTGCGCAATTACGAAGCCTGCACGGCGATAAAGACGCTGTTCACCGTCCCTAACGCGGGACACGGGCTGAGCTACCTCATCGACCCCGATGGCTATGTAACCGCACTTAATGCGATATTCCCTGAGTATTCTACCGTAAAAGAAAGGACTTGATTTTATGTCGAACATCTGGCACGATATTTCCCCGAAGCGTATCCAACCGCAGGATTTTATGTGCGTTATTGAGATTTCTAAGGGGAGCAAAAGAAAGTATGAGTTGGATAAAGAGACCGGCTATTTGATGCTGGATCGTATTCTGTACACCTCGACGCGCTATCCCGCGAACTACGGCTTTATCCCGCGCACCTTCGGTGATGACGGTGACCCGCTAGACGTGTTGTTGCTCTGCTCTGAGCCGATCGAGCCGATGACATTGGTGCGCGCGTATCCTATCGGGGTCATTAAGATGGTGGACGACGGGCGCAATGACGAGAAAATCATTGCCATCCCGTTTAATGATCCGACCTACAATCAGTACAACGACATTGAGCAGCTTCCCAAACACATCTTTGAGGAGATGCGCCATTTTTTCACGGTGTATAAGAATTTGGAGCATAAGGAGACGGCGGTTGACGAGGTCAGCGGACACGAGACAGCGGTGCGCATCGTCGACGAGGCAATCGACCGCTATGTTGAGTGTTTCTGCAAGGCTAGAGGATGATAAAAAGCGGTGCGTTTCGATCGAAACGCACCGCTTTTTGGCAAATGTCAATAGGAAATGCGAAAATTTTTTAGATTTTTTTCGGGGATGTTGAGTTTTGAAAGTTCACTGTCAAAAAGCATTTGAGGGGATTTGTAGTCCAGTAAGCGGCGAGGGTATGTGTTCATCCAGTTCGCTATGCGGTATATTTCAGCGTGAGTGTATCGCTCCATCCGAGTACCTTTCGGAATAAAGCGGCGAATGATCGCATTGTGATTTTCATTCGTGCCACGTTCCCACGAGGAATACGGATGGCAGTAGTAGAGCTTTGTACGTCGGCGATCGGATAGGCACGACCGCTCCATAGTCGAGCAAGAGGAAAACTCCGAGCCATTGTCTACGGTGATGGATTTGAACACGGACGGGAACGCAGAGCCAAGGGAGCGTTCAAGCCTATCCAATGCCTTAACTGTGCTAGCCGCTGTTTGGTCGTGCACTTTCAAAATGATTTCGTATCGGGTTTTACGTTCGGTAAGCACGAGCAGAGACTACCCCTTGTATTTGTTACCGATCACGCTGTCCATTTCCCAATGACCGAATTCCGATCGGGAGTTAATGACAGCGGGACGGTGTTCGATACTTTCACCGCGAGGGGGACGTTTAACGGATTTGACTTTGCGATAGGTGCGGCGACGTTTGCCTTTATGCAATAGGTGCTTATTGGTGATATGCTGAAACAAGCCCATATCAATATACTTGTATAGGGTAGTGGTGCAGATCGTCGTGGAGAAGCTGACGGAATAGGTACGGATATAGCCGAGGGCGGCATCGGGAGAGTAGCCATTGAGGATGAGTGTTTCAATGAAAGCGAGATATTCGAAGTCATTGCCGATTTTGAGGTCAGCACCTTTGGCAGTGGCTTTATAGTCAGCGGATTTCTGTGCGATATGTGCGCTGTATTTGCGGGACGTGGTGTAGTCGGTGTTAAGGTGATCGTAAAGCCCACGTTTGATTTCACGGTATACGCTACTGATATGTTTATGTAATTGCGGGGCGATATGCTTTATCGGCACTCCTGCATTATACAAGGCTTCGAGTTTAAGGCGATCAGTGTATGTGTACTGTGTGTATCTCATATTATTCTCCTTTCTATCTTCAAGTTGCTATTGCCCCGTGAACGCTCCGCTACGCTACGCACGCCTTACGGCGCTTGTCGCAAGGCTTTGCGACAACTGATTACACGGGGGGGTTAGTTTACCTAAACCATCCGGCACCTTCGTGCCTACTTTTTTATGGCAATAGTACGAGGACGAGGGCGCGGCACGTCAGTTAACCCATCGCCCCCAACCGCAAGCGGTCGGGGGCGATGGGTTAACTGACTTTACGCATTTCAAAATGGCAGTCACCACAAAGGATGAATACGTCACGTGTAGCGCGTACAGTAGTACCACACAAGGGACACTCATACTTGCGGGTGCTGCTGGGCTTTTTGGCTTTCGGGTCTTTGACCTCAAAGCCGCGGGCGATGGTGAGTTTGCGCCAACCTTGCCCGTTGACAAAGGACTTTAACTCGGGCTTGGGAGTGGTGAGCGACCAGCCGATCGTCTTGTCGTAATCGATTTGCAAACCCCGTCTTTCGGCTTCTTCCTTGAACTTGGCGTTATGGTAACGTCCCGCGCGGCTCGTGTCTTGTATGCCGTTGATATGGCAGTACAGATGCACCATTTCGTGCACCAACGTTGCGATCGTGTTGCTGATCGGGCGGTTAAGGGTCTCAGCGCTAATATTGATTTCTTGTAAGGCTTGGTGTTGTCTTTCCACGCATCGTACACTTCCTATTGAGGGACGCAGCGTGCGCACAGCTTGTGCGCACGGTGCGCCCTTTTTCATTTCACGAGGTTGACGAGAAAACGGAAAACAGCACAGACCACGATACAGAGGATTACGCCAGCGAAGAAGTATTCGAACATCGCGGCATAGTCCCAAGAGTAGTTAGTACTTGTACCCAACTTAACGTAAAATTCGGGAGTGCCGAGGATATCGCGCAGGGCATTTATGATCGTAATCATCCATCAGACCGAGAGAAACCGAAACGGTAGTTGTGCTTGAAAGAGAAAAATAGTAATTCGTATAAAACGAAGTCCATTTCACAATATCGCCACGACTAATCACAAGGTCAATCGGAAAAAGCAATCCAATAGTATCATCAGTACGACCAGCGTAATAATTTATCCAGTAACTACCGTTAGAGTTTTGGTTACCGTTAATGACGGGACCGGCATTGGTATCGCCAACAAATACTTTATTACCCGTGCCGGCATTGATCGTTGCCGCCGATGCAGAGAAACAGCAACAGCACACAACGAGGACAACGGCAACGCACACCGCAAGCAGCTTATAATGTTTTTTCATATTTTCACCACCTAAAAGGGGAACACCCCCGCCCCGAGGCGGAGCGAGGGTGTTCAAGAGTAAAGGATCGCCTTACAGACGGATAAGGCGAGAGAGCAGACCCACGGCGAAGCCGCAGATCGGCATTGCCAGCACCATCACCAACAGCGCGGGGCTGGTGACGACGGTGTCGAGGACATCGCCCAGCCAAGTGATGGACTGGGTGAAGAAAGTGCCAATGTTCGTGAGCAGTTCAGTCATAGCGTTAGCCTCCATTTTTTATCATTCCTTTGTTTTTAGACTTCTCTATATTACGGTTGTGCACCACCGAGTATAGACTATTTTGAATGTGCACTGTCAATAGTCCGTGGAGATAACTTTTACATCACGAAAGACAGTGGTTTCAGCGTACTTTGCACCCGACTTTTCGAGATCGTCGCGGTACTCATTATAGGGGATAGGTTCAAGGGGGAGTATATCGGGTTTCTTTTTGAGAGCACGGCTCGACAAATACCATTTACCGAAAACCTTGCTATCGGATTTGGTTATGTACTTGCAAACGTAGTTGACGGCTTTTTCGTAGTGCTCGTCCAATTCAACGCAAGTAGAAAAGCCCCACGACCAAGCGTCCATATTATAGACTAGGCGACCTGCACAGTCACGACGTTTCGTGCCATTCTTGCGGATGGACTGTGTGACTTCTACGTCACCTAACGAGCAGAGACCGTGAAAGTGTATAGCGCCGTCGTGGTGCAGTTCGGGTATGCACACGTAACGAAAGCCTTTACGTTGCGTGGCATTGGAGAGAAAAGCGCGGACTTTCTTGTATACGAGCTTGCGATCGTAGCGATCTATGAGATCGGGAGAGAGCGTCCACGTGAACATATGAGTGAAACGGTTGCAAAGCGCTATATCCTGCACAGCGATCTTTGCACGACGCTGACTTTCTTCGAGAGACCGATCGGGATCTTTGCCGTTGCCCTTTGATGGCACATCGTAGGAGCGCGTCGGAGGGTTGCCGTTTTCGTCCTCATAGTAGGGAGAGCGACGGAATATATCGGAGTTGCTGACCTGTACCGTGTTCTTGAACAGATACGATTTAACACGAGCATTCGTGACCGTACCCGACAGCGTGACAGGTGGGGACGAAAGAACCACGCTCAACACCTCCGACAAGTGATGTCAATTTGTTGCCCTATCAAGTAGGGCACCGCCCACCCCGAGGGGTGGGCAAGTGCAGAGGGGAAAATGAAAGGGTTAGCAGGGAGTAAAAGCAACGAGGAAACCACGGTTGTCGTAGTCCACGTTATAGACCGCACCGACTTTGATCGAGTGCAGGGGGTAGGTCGCGGGATCGAGCCAAATCGTCTGTACCGCTTTACCCTCAACGCCGTTCTGTTCCATACTGACGTGAGCAACGTTACTGTCGAACGCCTTGCCAGTCTTGCGGGAAGTACCCTTGACATTCTGTTTACCGATTACTGTTACTTTCATTTCTTTTACCTTTCCTTAACTTGTATTTGAGAGGGAAATCCCTTTCGCAGTTTATTATAAAATTTTCAAACGCACCGCTTTTTCGCGTAAATGCTTGCCTTTTGTGCGAAAATGTGGTAAAATAAACCGTAATTTTTCTTAAAAAAGAAAAGAGGGGTATTTATGAGCGAAAACAGAAGCAGCTTTACCGGTAAGCTCGGCTTCGTGCTGGCTGCAGCGGGTTCCGCGGTCGGTCTGGGCAACATCTGGCGTTTCCCGTATCTGGCGGCCAAATACGGCGGCGGTATCTTCCTGCTGGTGTATCTCATTTTGGCAGTGACCTTCGGTTTTGCGCTGATGTTCGCCGAGATCGCTATCGGTCGTAAGACGGGGTTGAGCGCGATCGGCGCGTTCCGTGCTCTTAATAAGAAATACACCTTCATCGGCTATCTGGCATCCCTTGTGCCGATGATCATCCTGCCGTATTACTGCGTTATCGGCGGCTGGGTGGCGAAATATTTTGGGGTGTTCGTAAGCGGGCAGATGACGGCTGCGGCGACTGATAATTATTTTACCGATTTTATTGCACAGCCCACCGAGCCGATCGTGTGGTTCTTCGTGTTCCTCGCTTTGACGGCATTGGTCGTTATCCTCGGCGTGGAAAAGGGCATTGAGAAGGTCAGTAAGATCATGATGCCCGTGCTGGTGGTGCTGTCGATCATCATCGCGGTATACACGATGTTCATCCCCGGCGCAGGTGAGGGTGTTCTGTATTATTTGACCCCCGATTTTAGCCATTTCTCTGCGATGACGGTGCTCGCGGCGATGGGGCAGCTCTTCTATTCGATGTCCCTCGCGATGGGCATTATGATCACCTACGGCTCGTATATGAAGAAGGATGTCAACATTGAGTCCTCTGTCCATCAGATCGAGATCTTTGACACCGGCATCGCCTTCATCGCGGGTCTGATGATCGTGCCGGCGGTATTCGCGTTCTCGGGCGGCGATCCCGATGCGCTCAATAAGGGCCCCGGCCTGATGTTCATCACCCTACCGAAGGTGTTTGAGAGCATGCCCGGCGGCACTATTATCGGCGTCGCGTTCTTCGTGCTGGTGTTGTTTGCGGCGCTGACCTCCTCCATCTCGCTGATGGAGACGGTGGTGTCCATCATTCAGGATAAGCTCAAATGGAACCGCTATGTTACCTGCGGTCTGGTGCTTCTGCTGTGCGTGGCGCTCGGTCTGCCGTCCTCTCTCGGCAACGGCGTATGGAGCGGCGTGTCTATCATCGGCATGAACTTCCTCGATTTCTTTGATTTCATCAGCAACAGTGTGCTGATGCCGATCGTGGCGTTCCTGACCTGCGTGTTTGTCGGCTACGTATTGAAGCCGCAGACCCTCATTGAGGAGGCGCAGCAGAACGGTATGGCGATGAAGAGCCAGAAGCTGTTTACTGTTGTGATCAAGTACATTGCGCCGATCTGCATCGCGCTGATCCTCGTGACCTCTATTCTGGAGGTCCTCGGCGTTGTGAAGATCTGATAAACTTTTATCAAAAAACGGTTGACAAACCGATTTGTCTGTATTACAATGAAACCCACAGATAGAGGTGCGCTGTCTCATCAGTATGCGGTTTGCGAACGCCCGCCAAGGCGAAGCCGCAGAAAGGGAGCGGCGCCGAAGGCGGTGCAGGGCAAAGCACCGTTCTGGCAGACGGGATTAAGAGCTTGTCTGTTGTCGCAGAGATGCGGAGAGCTATTCTGATGAATCCAACGCGGGGTATATACCTGTGTACTAGGTGTCATTCGGATGATAGCTCTCGCTTTCGGGAGCTATCATTTTTCTTTGAAAAGGAGTAATTAATATGAAGAACACGGTATTTACCGGCGCGGCGACCGCCATCATCACTCCGATGAATAAGCAGGGCGAGGTGGACTACGAGGCGTTTGGTCGGCTCATTGACTGGCAGCTCGAGCAGGGCATCGACGCCATCGTTGCCACCGGCACGACGGGCGAGGCATCCACCCTCACCGACGAGGAGCATAAGGAAGTGCTGCGTTTCGCCGTCGAGCGTGTGGCGGGCCGCGTGCCCGTCATCGCGGGCACGGGCTCGAATGATACGGCGTATGCGATCGAGCTGACCAAGTTCGCCTGCGAGATTGGCGCAGACGCGATGCTGGTGTGTACGCCCTACTATAACAAGGCGACGCAGGGCGGTCTCGTTCAGTCCTTTACCGCGATCGCGGACGTATCCACCAAGCCCGTGATCCTGTATAATGTCCCGTCCCGCACGGGCTGCAACATCACCCCCGCGACTTGCGCAAAGCTCGCGGAGCATCCCAACATCGTCGCCATCAAAGAGGCGAGCGGCAATATCTCGCAGGTTGCGCAGATTGCGAAGCTCGCGGGGGATAAGCTGGATATTTATTCCGGCAATGACGATCAGATCGTGCCTGTAATGTCGCTCGGCGGCAAGGGCGTTATCTCCGTGCTGTCCAACCTGCTGCCCGCCGAGACCTCGGCGATGTGCCACAAGTATCTTGACGGCGATATGCAGGGTGCATTAGCTATGCAGCTCGAGTACCTTGACCTTGTTGACGCGCTGTTCTGCGAGGTCAACCCCATCCCCGTCAAGGCGGCGATGGCTAAGATGGGCTACGGCGACAATGCGCTGCGCCTGCCGCTGACCCCGATGGAGGAGCCCCACGAGCAGACATTGCTCGGACTTATGCGCGAGGCCGGCGTAGAAGTTTAAGTTTGTTTTAAGGATGGGTTTACGATGAATCCCAATGTTATTTGCACCAACCTGTCGGTGTCCGCAGACGGCAAGAATCTGCTGTTCGCGGGTCGTAACACCGCCGAGTTGGTGGAGCAATATGGCTCGGGTCTGTATCTGATGGACGAGCGGCGCATCCGCGAGAATGCCCGTGTGTACGTCGAGGCGATGCGCGACTTTTTCGGCGAGGGCTCCTGCCCGCTGTTTGCCTCGAAGGCGTGCAGCTTTACTCGGATGTACAAGATCGTCGAAGAGGAAGGTATGGGCGTTGATGTGGTGTCCTGCGGCGAGCTGTACACTGCAAAGAATGCGGGCTTTCCGATGGAGAAGATCTATTTCCACGGCAATCTCAAGACGGATGAGGATATCCGCTATGCCATCGAGTGCGGTGTCGGCTGCATCGTAGCCGACTGCCGTGAGGAGATCGATGCGATCGACCGCATCGCCGCCGAATTCGGCGTGCGCCAGCGGGTGATGCTGCGTCTGACTCCTGGTGTCGACCCGCACACCTATGAGGCAGTCGCGACGGGTAAGGTGGACTGCAAGTTCGGCTTCGCCATCGAGAACGGGATGGCAATGGAGATCGCCCTGCACACGTTGACAAAGAAGAACATCGATCTGTGCGGCTTCCATTGCCACGTCGGCTCGATGGTGTTCGATTCGGATGTGTATATCCGCACGGCAGAGATTATGCTGGACTTTATCGCCGAACTTAATCGCGACACGGGCTTTGTTACCCGCGAGCTGGACATCGGCGGCGGCTACGGCGTGCGGTATGTCGAGAGCGATCCCACCATCGATATCCGCGCGAATATCGCCGAGGTTGCGGATACGATGAAGCAGATGACCGCCGCGCGCGGTATTCCGATGCCGCTGGTGCATATGGAGCCGGGGCGCAGCATCGTTGCGGATGCGGGCATCACGTTGTACACCGTCGGCGCGGTCAAGACCATCCCCGGCTACAAGACCTATGTGTGTGTCGACGGCGGTATGGGGGATAACCCCCGCTATGCGCTGTATCAGTCGGCGTACACCGTCGTCGCGGCGGATAAGATGGATGAGCCCTGCGATATGCTGTGTGACCTCGCGGGTCGTTGCTGCGAGAGCGGCGACATCCTGCAGGAGAAGATTACCCTTCCGAGCAGTCTTACCCGCGGTGATCTCGTCGCGGTGCTGACGACGGGCGCGTACAACTATTCGATGGCGTCCAACTACAACCGCTATCCGCGTTTCCCTGTCATTATGGTGGATGGCGAGCGGGATTATGTCGCGGTGCGCCGCGAGTCTTTTGCGGACATAGTACTCAACGATTTATAAGAAAAAGTCCGACAGCATCGCCGTCGGACTTTTTTCTTGTGGTGAAGGCAGAGTTATGGTAAGATTAGAATATATCGTTTAAGGAGATTCTATATGAAACAGAGCAAGATGCAGGATTTATATACCGCGGCAGGGGAGGCGTTGCGTGATACGCCCGATACCATCCCGTGGCAGGACTATCCCCGCCCGCAGCTTATGCGCGACTCCTATCTTAACCTCAACGGCTGGTGGGATTTCGCCGTCACCGACAGCGACGACCTGCCGACCGATTATCCCGAGCGCATTCGTGTGCCGTTTTCGCCCGAGAGCCTGCTGTCGGGTGTGCATCGCGTGCCGCCCGAGGGTGCACGGCTGTATTACCGCCGCACATTTACGCTGCCCGAGGGCTTTCGCCGCGAGCGGGTGCTGCTGCATTTCGGCGCGGCGGATCAGACCGCGACCGTGTGGGTCAACGGCGTCGAGCTCGCCATACACGAGGGTGGCTATATGCCGTTCTCGGTGGACATCACCGCTGTCCTGCAGGAGGAAAACACCGTCGTCGTGCGGGTGATCGACCGCTTGGAAAATCATATTCTGCCGTACGGCAAGCAGCGGCGCGACCGCGGTGGGATGTGGTACACCCCCGTGTCGGGCCTATGGCAGACGGTGTGGGTAGAGAGCGTACCGTCCGCGTATATTAAGAGCCTTAAAATCGACGTCACCACTGCCACCGCCCACATCGCCGTAGACGGCGTGACCGATGGCACGGTGACGGTGAACACCCCCGATGGGGCGATTACCAGCCCGCTGTACGATGGCGTGGCTACCGTAGCACCTGAAAACCCGCGCCTGTGGTCGCCCGACGACCCCTATCTCTACACCTTCACCATCGTGGCGGGGAAGGACACCGTGCAGTCTTATTTCGCTCTGCGTACCGTTGAGGTAAGCACAGTGGACGGCATCCCGCGCATCTGTCTCAACGGCGAGCCGATCTTCCTGCACGCTCTGCTCGATCAAGGTTATTGGAGCGACGGGTTGTTTCTGCCCGTACGGCCAAGCGGATTTGATGAGGATATAGCCACCGCGCAGTCGCTCGGCTTCAATACCCTGCGCAAGCACATCAAGATTGAGCCTGAACAGTTCTATTACGCTTGCGATCGCGCAGGAATGCTGGTGTGGCAGGATATGGTTAACAACGACGATTACAGCTTCTTGCGCGACACCGCCCTGCCGACGGTGGGTATCAAGCGGCTGGATGACCGTCGCCTGCACCGCGATGACGCTACTCGTCGCGCGTTCGAGGATGGGATGGTGCAGACCGTTGAGCATCTATATAATCATCCTTGCATTATCGGCTGGACGATCTTCAACGAAGGGTGGGGACAGTTCGACTCTACGCGGATGTTCCGTCGTCTGCGCGAACTGGATACTTCCCGCATCATCGACAGCGCGTCAGGTTGGTTTAGCGGTGGTGAGAGCGACGTTGTCAGCCCGCACGTATACTTTAAGCCTGTGCGATTTAAGCCTGCCGATAAGCCGACCTTCCTATCGGAGTTTGGCGGTTATGTCTACAAGATCAAGGAACATTCCTTTAACACCGATAAGACTTTTGGCTATCGGTTCTATACCGATCAGACCGCGTTTGAGGATGCGCTGGAGCGATTGTACGAGGAGGAGATTATCCCCGCTGTGCCGAAGGGACTTTGTGGTGCGGTGTATACCCAGCTTACCGACGTCGAGGATGAAACGAACGGGCTTGTCACCTATGATCGCCGTGTCATTAAGGTCGATGTCGCCCGCATGCATAAAATTGCCCAAAAATTGCAGCATATCGTCTGATCAGCTGTCTTATAATGTAATAGTCAAGGCTTCGAATTGTTTTGTGTATTCGGAGGTAACCGCTATGCTCTTTGAGACCATTATTCCGATGATCGGCGGTCTAGTGTTCTTTATGTTCGGTATGAACGTGATGTCGAACAATCTGGAACGAATGGCGGGCGGCAAGTTTGAGCGACTGCTGGGGCTGATGACGTCCAATCCGTTTATCAGCATTGCTCTTAGCGCGGCGATCACCATCGCACTGCAGTCCTCGTCTGCTATTACGGTGATGATGGTTGGTATGGTGAACGCGGGGCTGATAACGATGTCACAGACGCTGTTCGCCATCTATGGCGCGAACATCGGCACGACCATTACTGCGTGGATCCTGAGCTTGGCGGGCATCGAAAGTGATAATCCGTTTATGCTGATGCTTAAGCCTGAGAACTTCTCTCCTGTTATTGCGCTGATTGGCATCGGTATGTTGATGTTGTCGCGAAGCGATAAGAGGAAGAGCATCGGCACAGTGTTTGTCGGTTTCGCGGTGCTCATCTATGGTATGGAGCTAATGGGCGGCGCAGTCAAGCCGCTCGCGGATGAGCCGTGGTTTGCCCAATTGCTCACGAAGTTTAACAACCCCGTCGTCGGTATGTTCATCGGTACGTTTCTGACGGCGATCATTCAGTCGTCTGCCGCGACCATCAGTATGTTGCAGGCGATCTCGCTGGTGGAGGGGAGCTTGATGACTAATGCGATGGCGATTCCGATCGTGATGGGCGCGAACATCGGCACCTGCGCGACTTCGCTCATCTCCAGCATCGGCACTAATCGCCGTGCCAAGCAGGTCGCGGTCATTCATCTGTCGATCAACGTCTTTGGCACGATCTTATGGCTAGCGCTGTTCGCGTTGATCAATGCCTGGTTTAACATTCCCTTCTTCGAACGGAGCGCGTCGCCTGTAACCGTCGCTATTGCGCATTCGGCGTTCAATATCGCCACGGTAATCGTGCTGATGCCGCTGACGAAAAAGCTCGAGCAGTTCGTCAGCAAGATCGTTCCCGACGAGCGAGATGAATGCGCAAAGCTATGTGGTTTGATGTAAGATGAAAGAAATCCGCGCACACCAATCGGTGTGCGCGGATTTTTTGCGTGTTTTATTCTAATGGGGGCAGATCGTCCTCGGTGAAGAGTGCAATGCCATTCTCCGCGAGCAGCGCGGCGGTGACACCCTGCCCCGCGATGCAGTGCCCCGTGTGGGTGCCGTCGTAGATGCGGGTCACGCCGCAGCTCGGGCTGCCGTCCTTGAGGATCGCGCTGAAAAGCCCGTGTTCGCGACATAGAGCGAGTGCCTGTTCGGCACCGCGGCGGTACTCGTCCGTGCAGTCGGTGCCCGTACGGCTGATGACTGCGCGCGTTCCGTCGGGCGCACATACGATCTCGCAGGGAGTGCGGGGTGTCGGCAGACCGCCCGCACACTCGGGGCAGAAAGGGAGTGCCAGCCCCTTGTCGACCAGCCGCCGCAGGGCGGGATAGTCGAAGCTCCCGCCGTCATAGCGGCAGTTGCACCCGCAGAGGCAGGCGCTGATGAGATAGCGCATCAGAAATATCGCACCAGGGAGATGACCTTACCGAGCACGGTCGCTTCCTTGACGATGATGGGCTCGTAGGCGTCATTCTCGGGCTGCAGGCGGATGTGATCCTTCTCGATAAAGATGCGCTTGACCGTCGCCTCGTCGCCGATGAGCGCGACGACGACATCGCCGTTCTGCGCGGTGTTGCAGCGGCGCACGATGACCACATCGCGGTCGAGAATGCCCGCGTTGATCATACTGGTACCGGTGACGCGCAGCGCGAACAGCTCACCCGCGGGATACTGGCTGCCGCCGGAGAAGGGGACGTAGTCCTCGACCTCTTCCACCGCGAGGATGGGCATGCCGGCGGTGACGCGGCCGAGCAGCGGCACGCGGGTGACATTCTCACCCGGCAGGCGGATGGCGCGGTTGAGCCCGCTGCGGCGGGAGATGTAGCCCTCGTCCTCCAGCCGCTTGAGATAAGCGTGGACGGTGGAGGTCGAGCGGATGCCGGTGGCATCGCAGATCTCGCGCACGGAGGGCGGGATGTCGTCCTGCAGGCGTTCCTTCACAAATGCCAAGACTTTTTGCTGTTTTTCGTTGAGCGGTTTCATACAATAGCCTCCTATCAACGGGTTAATAGGGGTAAAATATCCCCGAACATTCGTTTTCCACCACCAGTATACCACACCTTTTTTTAAAAAGCAAACATTTGTTTGATATTTTTTGAAAAAATTTTCAAAAGCTCTTTATTCGGCAAAAATTGCGGTGTTGTTCATATTTTTCTTTCGTTTTATTCATTTCTTCTTCATAGTGCGGACATATTTGTCCGTTATACTGTAATTGTGCTCGGGGGAAACGCGATGGAGCCGCACCGGAGCGTTCCGTACAAGCCGTGCACATTTATCCTCCTCAAAACACCCCTCTAACAAAGCGAAAACGTCCGCCGCAAGGCGGGCGTTTTTGCTTTGTTCTTGAGTTTTTTAAGGGATATGGTAAAATATAGGCGAAAGCCGTTGGCCAAATGCGGTGTGCTGGTGTGTTACAGGTGAAAGGGAGTGAGCATATGTTTTGTAAAAAGCAGGTAATCATCATTTTGGTCATGTTAACGGCGGTATTGGCTGTTATAGCCGTGGTGCTGCTTACGCTGCCGAAAGCACCACTGGATCAGCCTTCGGGCGAGTCGACCTTGTCGGTTGCCGATGTATTTGCGCCGACTTTAGACGATCGCGTCACCTTCACCGCGAAGGTGTTGCAGGTGCTCGAGAAAGAGGTACTCGTTGAGCCTGTCGAGGGCAGTGTTGAGTTGCGTTCGGCAAGCCAGATCTATGTATCCCTTATGGTGCGGGATGACGAGCCGGTGCCATCAGTGCAGGTCGGCGATACGATTGAGATTGAATATGATGGCCTTATACAGGAAACCTATCCTGCGGCAATCTCTACAGTTTATGCGATCCGTCTTAAGCGGGCGGCGACTTCTAGTAGTGAACCGCTGCTAAAGATTACTGTTGCCAAAAACAAGCTGGGAAAGCCTACGCACGTCAGCACGTGGCGCACGGCGATGAAGACGGATTATGTCGTGTATTTTGTTGACGTGGACAGCGTTCAGGTGAAAATAGGCGGAGGATATCAGGAGATTCTTGATGCCATTCACAGTGAGTCGCTGGATATCAACACATTGCGCAGTGAGCTGATGGACATTGCTCGGGAGGAATATCCGCAATCCAAGGTTATATTTGCCGATGGTCTTAGAGATGGCACACCATATACGGAAACGAGGATGTTTTTTGCGGATTATACGGTAACGTTCACGGGTCATCAAAGCCGTCGGGAGGTGTTTTTCTCCCCACCGAACAGTGGAGGGTTCACGCAGAATGTGCAAGAACGCATAACGGAAGAATCGCCAAAATATCCGCTGAGGGTAGTAGAGAACGACGATCCGATGTCGCACAAGATTACAAAAGCGGCATGGGGGCTGGACTATGACGTGTATTATACCGGCATTGATCGAGCGACCGTAACGGTTGATGGTAAGTCAATGGACCTTATTTATGCCATCGACAGCGGTAGATTAAGCTTTGATGAACTGGTCGCGGATGCAGTGCGTTTGGAGAAAAACGATTTGATCCGTGCCGATACCATAAAAGACGGCGGCAGTAAGAAGTATTACTTTGATGGATATGCGATTTTGAAAAAGCACACTCTGAACGGCGACCGCTCGTTGTATATTGAAAGTCGATAAAGACAAACGCCCGACAGCCATTGGCTGTCGGGCGTTTGCTATACTCTTTTATTCTGTTCTCAACGCTACAACAGGGTCTTTCTTCGCGGCACTGCGGGAGGGGATGATGCCGGAGATGAGGGTCAGCAGCACGCTGATGGCGATCAGCAGGGCGGCGACGCTGGGCGGCAGATAGGCACGCAGGTTGGGAATGCCCGTGAGATAGTTGAGGATGAGGTTGATCGGGATGCACAACAGGTAGGTGATGCCTACGCCGAGTAAGCCCGAGGTAAAGCCGATGATCATCGTTTCGGCATTGAACATACTGGATACGTTGCGCTTGGAGGCGCCGATGGCGCGCAGGATACCGATCTCCTTGGTGCGTTCCTGCACCGAGATGAGGGTGATGACACCGATCATAATGGAGGACACCACCAGCGAGATCGCAACAAAGGCGATGAGCACATAGGTGATGGCGTTGATGATGGTGGTGATGGAGGACATCATCAGCCCGACATAGTCGGTATAGGCGATCTCGGACAGCTCGTCAACGGAGGCGTTGTATTCGGCGATTGCTTCCTCGACGATGTCCTTGTTCTCGAAGGAGGAGGCGTAGATGTTGATGGAGGAGGGCTTGTCAAGGCTGACATAGCCGAGCTCCATGAGATTATCCTCATAGGTGGATTCGGAGAACTCCAGCACCTCGTCGTGGTAGATCGCGAACTGCTCGTCGGTGTAGGTCTCCATTGCGGCGGTGAGCATCCCCGCGAGCTGTGCGGCGGGGATATTCGCCATCTGCGCCTTGACCTTGGCGGCGTATTGTGCCTTGACCTGTTCGGTGATGAGCTGGGTGTACATCTTATCGATGTCCTCGTCGCTCATCGACTCGAGATAGCCCGCGATCTCCTCGGTGTTCATCCCCATCTGGGTGGCGAGTACCTGCGACATCGTCGCTTCGATCTGCTCGCGGGTGGTGTTTCCCTTCGCCTGCGCGACCATCGCGGTCAGCTCGTCGGCGGCGGGGATGGACATAATCTCGATATACGCGGCGGCTTTGTTATCGGTGGACAGCCCGTCAACGTAGCACTTGAAGTCGGTCTTTTTCTGCTCGTCGGTGAGGTTGCCGGTGTTCTCGTGGAAGGGCAGCCCCGTGAAGATGTCGGTGGAGGAATCCTCCAGCTGCGCCTTGATGGCGGCGGCATCCTTGGAGTTTTCGACGATATATTCGGTCAGCTTATGGGTGTAGCCGATGGTGCCGTTTAGCATTGAGGAAGTCGCGTCGGGATTGGTACGAATGATACCCGACACCTTGATGTCCACCCCGTTGTCGTAGAGGTATTTCATTCCTGCCTGCGACTCGCGCAGGTCGGTGTAGAGACCACTCGTTTCATCATAGATGTAGCAGTCGGCGGCGAACACAACGCGGAAATCCATCGCGCGGATCTCATCGAAGCTCCAGTGCTGCTGCTTGACCTCGGTCTCGGTTTTTTTGAGCGCCGCGTCCGCCAGCGCGTCGATGTCCTCTTTGGACTTGAGGCCGAGCGCGTAGAGCGTCATATCGTCGATCTCGTTGTTCTCGTCGACGACCAACACGACCTCGTTGTATTCGTTGGGCCACGAGCCGTCGATGAGGTCATATTGCTTTTCCAGCAGGGGGTTGATGGGGTTGCCGTCCTTGGCGGAGAGCATCTCCGTCCACAGCACTGCGGAGGACATACCGGGGATGGCGAACTGGGTGTTCATCCCGTACGCCTCGCCCATACTCATCATCGAGGACATATCCATCCCGAAATATTCGATGAGCAGCTCCTGCAGCAGCTCCTGCGTGTCGGACTGGATGATGGTGCCGTCGACATTCTCGGTGTACACCAGCATATTCATATCGTAGGTGTACTGCACGCCGGTGATGGCGTCGTCCAGCACGTTTTTCTCTCCGTCAGCGGGCTGCTCGGCGAGCTTTTCTTCCAGATATTTCTTGAATGCCTTAAGATCGTTCTCGGTGGACTCGGCGGTGTTGAGCGCGTTGACCATATCGTACAGCATCGTCTTCTGATACACGCCGTCGAGCGGGTGATCGCCCGCCGACTCCGCCTTGCCCATAAAGTTCATCAGCAGCGAGCCCATATCGGTGTGGGTCGCTTCCAGCGTCAGCGGGTAGGAAGAAAGCGTGTCTTCCTGTACGGTGTTGATGTAGGTGGTCATACCCTGCGAAACGGCGTAGATGAGCGCGATACCGATGATGCCGATGCTGCCTGCGAAACTGGTCAGCGCGGTGCGCCCTTTCTTAGTAAACAGGTTTTTGAGCGACAGTCCAAAAGAGGTGAAGAAGGACATCGAGGGACGCTTCTTCTTCTTTTCTTCTTGTGCTTTCGCCATCTCCTGCACCTGCTCGGTGGCGATCTCCTCGTCGGTCAGCGGGTTGGAGTCGCCCGTGATTTTGCCGTCCAGCATACGGATGATGCGGGTGGAGTATTCCTGCGCCAGTTCCGGGTTGTGGGTGACCATAATGACCAGACGATCCTTCGCGACCTCGCGCAGGATGTCCATCACCTGCACGCTGGTCTCGGTGTCGAGCGCGCCCGTCGGCTCGTCGGCTAGGATGATGTCGGGGTTGTTGACCAGAGCGCGGGCGATCGCGACGCGCTGCATCTGACCGCCGGACATCTCACCCGGCTTTTTGCGCAGTTGATCACCGAGGCCCACCTGCTCGAGCGCCTCTTTGGCGCGGCGGCGGCGCTCCGCCTTCTTCACACCCGAGAGGGTCAGCGCCAGCTCGACATTCTGCAGCACCGACTGGTGGGGGATGAGGTTGTAGCTCTGGAACACAAAGCCGATGGTATGGTTGCGGTAGGTGTCCCAGTCGCGCGCCTTGAAGTTGCGCGTGGACACGCCGTTGATGATGAGATCGCCGTCGGTGCATTGGTCGAGCCCGCCAATGATGTTGAGCAGCGTGGTCTTGCCGCAGCCCGACTGACCGAGGATGGACACGAATTCGTTGTGGCGGAACGCCACGTCCACCCCTTGTAGGGCGGTGAGGGAATTCTCGCCGCTGAGGTAGGTTTTGACGATGTTTTTCAGTTGCAGCATTGGGCGCACCCTTTCGCATTTTCGTTATTCGGTGTTATTTTACCAAATGGATGTGAACATACTATTAACGCAACATAAAAATTTGCATCATTTTACAGCGAATTGTGTGATTTTGGTTGACAATACGACGGTTTTCGCCATATAATAAAAACGAAGACTACATACAGAAAGGACGATCATTGATGAAAAAGGCATTGCCGATCATTATTGTGGCGTTGGCGGTCGTTGCGGCGGCGCTGCTGCTGCTCAAGCGCGAGGAGAAGCGTTTGCACGCTATCTACCGTTTGGTGGAGGATCGCCTTTCGCTCAAAAAGAATCCGATGAAGGTCGAATTCTGATATTTTCCAGTTTGCCAAAACAGCCGTCACCGTCGGGTGACGGCTGTTTTTCTGTCTTCTCGCCGATTTTTACCACGATAGCGGATGGAATTTGCGCAAAAAATAGTGATAGATTTCGACAAGTAACAGCGAGGAGGAAAAGGGATGCGCAAATGGTTTTTCGCGCTTTATAGCGCGATTTTTGTGGCTTGTGCGGGCGTGATGGGCGCGGTTGGTTATGCTACCTATGCATTGCCCGATACCTATACCGTCACCGAGGGTGAGGCAGTGGACGTGGGCGAAGGCTTTACCGTGCGCGCGGCAGCGGTGACGGTCGGGGCACGAGAGCAAACCACGGCGACGAACGAGCAGACGGCGGTCGGGGAGTACCGCGCACCGCTGAATTTGTTCGGATTTATTCCGCTTAAGGAAGTGACGGTGTCGGTCGTGGACGTGCCCGTGGTGACGGTATGCGGTACGCCGTTCGGCATTAAACTCTACACCGACGGAGTGTTGATCGTCGGGATGTCGGATGTACAGACCGCCGCGGGCGGGGTCAATCCCGCGGCAGCGGCGGGCATCCGCATCGGGGATACCATTCTGTCCATCAACGGCACGGAGGTGACGACCAACGAGGAGGTCGCCGCCTGCATCAACGCCTGCGGCGGTCGCGCGGTGACACTGCGCATCCGCCGCGACGGGGTGGAGTTTGACGCGTCCTTCACCCCTGCGCGACCCGCCGATGGCGAGGGCTATCGCGCGGGGCTGTGGGTGCGGGACAGCACCGCGGGAATCGGGATGCTGACGTTTTATGATTCGAGCGGAGCGTTCGCGGGACTGGGGCATCCCGTGTGCGACAGCGACACGGGACAGATGCTGTCGGTGTCTACGGGGGAGATCGTGCCCGCGCGCATACGGGATGTGGAGAAGAGCGTCAAGGGCACACCCGGGGAGCTGTGCGGCTATTTTGAAAAAGGCACGCTCGGGCGACTGGCGATCAACGCCGCCGATGGGGTGTACGGCACGCTGACCAATGCGCCCGATCAGGGCGTGCGGATGCCGATGGCGATGAAGCAGGAGGTCAAAGAGGGCGCGGCGCAGGTGCTGACCACCGTGGACGGCACCGAGCCCGC
>CAJGCA010000028.1 GCA_904501705.1 Clostridiaceae bacterium
GTGGGGAAAAGGATCACTTCACGGATGGTGTCGGCACCGGTGAGCAGCATCACGCAGCGGTCGATGCCCATACCCATACCACCCGTGGGCGGCATACCGTATTCCAGTGCAGTGAGGAAGTCCTCATCCAGCATCTCGGTCTCATCGTCACCGCGGTCGCGCAGCTCAAGCTGCTTCATAAAGCGGGCGCGCTGGTCGATCGGGTCGTTGAGCTCGGAATAGGCGTTCGCCAGCTCGCTGTGGCAGACAAACAGCTCGAATCGCTCGGTCAAACGGGGGTCGACAGGAGACGCCTTGGTCAGCGGAGAGACCTCCACGGGATACATCGTGATGAAGGTCGGCTGAATGAGCTTCTCCTCCACGCGCTGGTCAAAACAAGCGTACAGCGCATTACCCCAGGTCTTATCCGCAGTATCTGCCAGCTCCACGCCAATGGCGGCAGCGGCGGCAACCGCCTCGGCATCGTCGGTGATGGCACCGAAGTCAATGCCGACATATTCCTTGACCGCATCCACCATCGTCAGGCGGCGCCAGCCGGGGGTCAGGTCGATCTTTTCGCCCTGCCACTCCACCTCGTAGGTGCCGAGAATTTCCTTCGCCGCGCCGGAGATGATGCCCTCCGCGATATCCATCATATCGTGAAAATCCGCGTACGCCTCATACAGCTCGACGGTGGTGAATTCGGGGTTGTGCTTGGGATCCATACCCTCGTTGCGGAAGATACGACCGATCTCATACACGCGATCCATACCACCGACGATCAGACGCTTGAGCGGCAGTTCGGTCGCGATACGCATATACATATCGAGGTCCAGCGTGTTATGATGGGTGATAAAGGGGCGCGCAGCCGCACCACCCGCAATGGTGTTGAGCACAGGCGTCTCCACCTCGATATAGCGGCGATCATCCAGATACTTACGCATATATTTAATGAACTGCGAACGGATGATAAAGTTGCGCTTAACCTCAGGGTTTACGATCAGGTCAACGTAGCGCTGACGGTAACGCGTATCGGTGTCCTTAAGCCCGTGATACTTCTCAGGCAGGGGGCGCAGCGACTTACTGAGCAGCTTGATGGAAGTCGCGTGGATGGAGATCTCCCCCATCTTGGTGCGGAACACCCAACCGGTCAAACCGATAATATCGCCGATGTCCCACTTCTTAAAGCCGGCGTATTCCTCCTCACCGACGTCGCCGCGGCTGACGTACACCTGCATACGGCCCGTGGAGTCGTGCAGGTCGACGAAGCTCGCCTTACCCATAATGCGGCGGCTCATCATACGCCCCGCAACCGACACGTTGATCGGCTCGGGCAGCTCGATGCCCTGCCCCTCTTCGGGAGTGCCGTGCTCGGCGATATACGCCGTTTCCTTTTCCTCGTACTCGGCACGCAGTTCCGCGTTGTAAGCGGTTACATTGTATTTGGTTACCTCATAGGGATTCTGCCCCGCCTCACACAAGGCAGTCAGCTTATCGCGGCGCACCTGCAGCAGCTCGCTTAACTGCTGTTCGGTCATCTCCTCCGCGACGGGAGTGGTATTCTGATTATTACTCATAGGATCACGTCCTCTTTCAAATTTGACGAAAAACAGCGGGCGGTCAACCTCTGCCGCCCGCCGCCAATTATTTCGAGATCTCGAGCACCGTGTAGTTCACGATGGTGCCGTTAGGCAGGACAGCCTCACCCGTCTCACCCACGCGCAGACCGATGATCGCCTTGCCGACCGGCGACTCATCCGAGATCTTGCCGTGGAAGGGGTCCGCCTCCGTCGCGCCGGCGATGGCGTAATTGTACTCCTTACCGTTCGCATCGGCGATGCGCACCTTGGAGCCGACGTGGACGTGCTCACTGCTCAGCTCCGACTCGTCGAGCACACGCACGTTCTTGAGTTGCACCTCCAGCTCGGCGATGCGAGCCTCCAGCATAGCCTGGTCGTTCTTCGCCTCGTCGTACTCGCTGTTTTCAGACAGGTCACCAAAGCCGCGGGCAATGCGGATCTTCTCGGCAGCCTGATCGCGGCCCTCAGTCTTGAGATATTCCAGTTCTTCCTGCAGCTTCTTCAGACCCTCGCTAGTCATAACGACTTCTTTCATATCGGTCACACACCTTTCGGTATTATTCATTCAGTATACCCGCTATTTCGGGACTTAACCATTATACCATCCTTTTTATGGTTGTCAAGACCCGCCGCGGAATTTTCTAGATTATATAATAAGGTATATACATTATAATTGACTTGCAATTTCGTCACAGCGTGATATAATGGGATGGTATACGTAAAAAGAAAGGAAACCCCCTATGAGTCAAGAAGTCACATTTGAGTCCCTGAACCTCTCCGAGCCGACCCTGCACGCGCTCGAAGCGATGGGCTTTACCGCGCCGACACCGATACAGGCGCGCACCATCCCGCTGGTTGCGGACGGCTATGACATCATCGCCAAAGCCCCGACCGGCACCGGCAAGACCTGCGCCTTTGGCATCCCGCTCATCGAGTGCCTCAACCCCGATATGAAGGATCTGCAGGCGATCGTGCTCTGCCCGACGCGCGAACTGTGCGAGCAGATCACCACCGATCTGCGGGCGCTCATCCGCTTTAACCCCGCCATCCGCATCGCCTCGGTTTACGGCGGTGCGAATATGCAGCGGCAGGTCGAGGCGCTGAAAAAGCATCCGCACATCGTCGTCGCCACCCCCGGCCGCCTGCTCGACCATATGAGCCGCGGCAACATCTGGCTCGGCAACCTCTACACCGCGGTGCTCGACGAGGCGGACGAGATGCTTAAGATGGGCTTCATCAAGGACGTGCGCCGCATCCTCAACGCCACCCCCGGCGACACGCAGGTCGTGATGTTCAGCGCGACCCTCTCCCGCGAGGTGATGGACGTCGCGTGGGAATATCAGCACGACGCCATCGAGGTGCAGGTTGCCGCCGAGGGCGACAACCGCCCGCACATCAACCAGTACATCATCCCCTCGAGCGGCTCACAACGCATGGAGGATATGCTGGACATTATCCGCGAAGAGGATTATCGCCGCGTGATGGTGTTCGCGAATATGAAATGCACCGTCAAGCAGCTCACTGAACGCCTGCAAAAGCGGCACGGCTCGGTCGACTGCCTGCACGGCGATATGCCGCAGTCCCTGCGCAACAAGGTGATGGCGAAATTCCGCGAGAATAAGCTCGAGATCCTCGTTGCGACCGACGTTGCCGCCCGCGGCATCGACGTCGAGGACGTGGAGGCGGTGTTCAACTACGACATCCCCGACGAGAATGAATACTACCTCCATCGCATTGGCCGCACCGGCCGTGCCAAGCGAACCGGCAGCGCCTACACCTTTATGACCGACAGCGATAAATTCCGACTGCGGGACATCCTCAAATACACCCGCTCGGACGCGACGACGATGATCTTTGATGAAAATCGCCACCTCATCCCCGCCGCCGACGCCAAAAAAGACGAGAAAGAAGAATAACATTCCCGCTCCCCGACGAAAAACAATCAGTTTTCGTCGGGGTGTTGTTTTTTTGCACGCCGAGCAGGGATAAAAGAAATGGCAATTTTTAAAAAATGTATGATCTTGCGTAAATTTCTATAATTATTCTGTAAAATCGCCTTGTTTTCCCCCTTTTTCGCGGCCTATCAACCCGTTTTTGGAGCGTTTTTATCCACCACGAGGGTGGCATTTTCAGCCGGTTGCACAAAAAAATCGCGCAAAAACCAAAAAAGCAATTTCATTCCCAGTAATGGCAATTGATGGTAGATTTTGTCCGTATTTCTGCCAAAAACGGCATTGACGTTCCATTTTCTTGGGGCAGTTTGCGAAAAATTCGGCGTTTTTTTCACCGAAGTCGTGAAATCTGCCTGTCCGGATTTTCGCCTTTTCCATTGATGCCTTACAAACAAAAACCGCTCGATATTTGTGCAAATGATCCAAAAACAACCCCTTGTTGCTTGGTTGACAATGTGCAGTTGTGTGGCTATAATACACGAAGTCGGCGCGACAGGTCAAATTTTCCTGCCGCGCACCCCCAAATTTGCACCCCGACAACGGGCACCGCACTACCCTGCGCCCGGCACCGCGGAGAGCACGCATCCCACCGTCTTTTGACAGACGAGGGAAATTCTGCATAAGTTTGCGTATACCACACAAACTAATCGTGTTCTCCAAGATCAGAAAGGAAGCATTTATGGATAAAAACAAGATCACCCATCTGCTGGAGATCGCAAGACGGATCGTCCGCAGCCGTAAGTTCGCCGCGGTCGTGCTTGCCTGCTCCACGCTGCTGATGTCGACGATGGTGTCGGTCTATTCCCGCGCCGTCACCGTCACCGACGGTGCCGAGAGCCGTATGGTGCTGACAATGCACCGCGATCCCTACAAAGCCCTCGAGGCCGCCGGCGTGGAAATGTCCGAGCACGACGAGATCGAGGTCAGCGAGGACGAGGCCACCATCACCATCAACCGCGCGATGACCGTCGAGGTCAAGGCAGACGGCGTGTCCACCCTGCTGTATATGGTGGACGGCACCGTCGCCGATGCACTCAAAAAGGCCGAGGTCTCCGTCGGTAAGTACGACACGATGAACACCGCTATGGCCGCGCCGATCACCGACGGCATTTCCATCGAGATCGACCGCGTCGCCTACCGCGAGTATACGGTCAACGAGACCATTCCCTTCACGACCAACACCAAATACACCAATGTTCTCGCTCCCGGTAAGGTGATCGTCAACAAAAACGGTGCCAACGGCAGCAAGACCATCACCTACCGCGAGACCATCGTCAACGGGCAGGTCGTCGAGACCGCCAAGGTGAGCGAAAAGATCGTAAAGAAAGCTGTGACCAAAGAGGTGCTCAAGGGCTCCTCCTACGGCACGCCGCTGTCCAAGGCACCGAACGGCATCAAGCTTGATGCCAAAAATCAGCCGGTCAACTACAAGAAGGTCTATACGTCCAAAAGCTGCACCGCCTACTCCATCGGCACGCGCGGCGCGTCGGGTATGCGCCTCGGCGTCGGCACCATCGCCGTTGACCCCAAGGTCATCCCCTACGGCACCAAGCTGTGGATCACCTCGGCGGACGGCAAGTACGTCTACGGCTACGCCGTCGCCGCGGATACCGGCTCCTTCATCTACGGCGGCAAGACCTTTGCGGACCTGTATTTCGGCTCCTACACGGAAGCGTGCTACTTCGGCCGCCGCACCCTCAATATCTACGTCATCGGTTAATGACAGACCCCTCGCGGGCAGCAAGATCGATCTTGCTGCCCGCTTTTTGCTTGCTCCGTTTTTTACGGGCGGTCGGGACGCCCGCCCCTACAACAAGGTTTGTGTATTGGATGAAAGGTTACAAAAGTGTAACTTGCTTTTAGGCTTGCGTATGCTATACTGAAAACGAAACAGAAAACAGAGGAGTGTAATACGATGTTCTGGGGAAATATACTGGAGTTTCTTGACACCTCAATGACCACGCCACAGCCTTACGGGGCGTTTCACCTGATCTGGTTTGCGCTGTCGATTGCGCTCGGCATTATGCTGAGCATCTACTGCAAAGACACCGCCCGCTATGCGCGCCGCATCGTCTTTATTACCGCCGTTATCGTCGCGGTGCTCGAGGTGTATAAACAAATCAACTACACCTTCTCGTTCGACGGCTCAGCAATTACCGCCGACTATCAGTGGTACGCCTTCCCGTGGCAGTTCTGCTCGACGCCGATGTACGTTGGTCTGCTCGCGGGGCTTACCCGCGGCAAGCTGCACGAGTCGCTGTGTGCCTATCTCGCCACCTTCGCCATCTTCGCGGGCGCGTGCGTGATGTTCTACCCCAACGACGTATTCATCTCCACCATCGGCATCAACATCCAGACGATGATCTGCCACGGCTCGATGCTGACGATCGGCATCTATCTACTGGCAAGCGGCTACGTCAAGCTCGAGCACAAGACGATCCTGAAAGCCATCCCCGTCTTTGCGGGCGTTGTCGCGCTCGCGGTGGTGTTTAATGAGATCGCCTATGCCACGGGGCTGCTCGAGGACGAAACCTTTAATATGTTCTTCATCAGCCCCCACTGCGACCCGCATCTGCCGGTGTATTCCATTGTGCAGCAGCATGTGACGTTCCCGTGGTGCCTGATTATCTACATCGCCGGGTTCTCCATTGCCGCCTACCTGATGCTGCTCATCGCGATGGGCATTAAGGCGATCGTCGGCAAGAGGTCTGCTGCCCAAAAACAGGAAATTACGGTAAATTGAAAATTCCCCCTTTACAAACGGCGAAGTTTGTGGTATAGTATTACTTGTATGCGCGACAGACGCATTCGGTCTCTCGGATCGCGGAGCACGCCCCGATGGGGATTCACCGTTTCCCGACTCTGAGACTCCCGGAAATATTTTAAAGAGGTGTATGTATCATGATGTTACCCGAAGAGAAAACCGCTATTATGCAGCAGTACGCTACCCACGAAGGCGACACCGGTTCCCCCGAGGTTCAGATCGCTGTGCTGACCAAGCGCATCAACGACCTGACTGAGCACCTGAAGGCTCATCCGAAGGATCACCACAGCCGCCGCGGTCTGTTGAAGATGGTCGGCCATCGCCGCAACCTCCTCAACTACCTGACCAAGAAGGACATCAACCGCTATCGTGCGATCGTTGAGAAGCTGGGTCTGCGTAAATAATGTAAGCTCTGAGGCAGGCGGGGAGATTCCCCTCCTGCCTCGTCTTGCGTATTGAAATCCCTTTTTACACGTCCGTTTCGGAGGACAAGTCGGTCTTTTAGCAGTGAAACGAGACCTACCGACGCCTGTGTAGGTTTGGTTTTATTGCTAAAATCCGTGAGTCCTCCGTGGAAATAAATTTATATGGAGGTAAACCACTATGTTCGACACTTTCCGTACGTTTGAGACCACTCTGGCGGGTCGTCCGCTGGTCGTCGAGACCGGTAAGATGGCGCAGCTCGCCAACGGCTCCTGCCTGGTGCGCTACGGCGACACCACCATCCTCTGCACCGCCACCGCGTCGGCGAAGCCCCGCGACGGCATCGACTTCTTCCCCATGTCCGTGGACTATGAGGAGAAGCACTACTCGGTCGGTAAGATCCCCGGCTCCTTCCAGCGCCGCGAGAGCCGCCCGAGCGAGAAGGCGATCCTGACCTCCCGCGTCATCGACCGCCCGATCCGTCCCCTGTTCCCGAAGGATATGCGCAACGACGTGACGCTGGTCTGCACCGTAATGAGCGTTGACCCCGACTGCCAGCCCGAGACCACCGCGATGATCGGTGCGTCTATCGCCATCGCCATCTCCGACATCCCGTGGGCAGGCCCCATCAGCGGTGTCGTGGTGGGTATGGTTGACGGCCAGTTCGTCATCAACCCCACCGCCGAGCAGGAGAAGCGCTCCGAGATGCACGTAACCGTAGCGTCTACCGCGGACCTCGTCGCGATGATCGAGGCGGGTGCCAACGAGATCGACAACGACACGATGTTCGAGGCCATTATGAAGGGCCACGAGGCGAACCAGCAGGTCGTCTCCTTCATCAACGACATTGTCAAGGAAATCGGCAAGGAGAAGTTCAGCTTCACCTCCAACGATCCCGATCCGGCGATGTACGAGGCGATCAAGGACTTTGCCATCGAGGATGTGCGCTTCGCGCTCGACACCGATGACAAGCGCATCCGCGACGAGCGTCTGAAGCCCGTGTACGAGAAGGTACACGCCCGCTTCGATGAGGAATATCCCGAGGCGATCGACAAGATCGAGGAGTGCCTGTACAAGCTGCAGAAGTACGTCGTGCGCCGCTGGCTGCTCGACGACGGCAAGCGTGTGGATGGCCGCGGCATCAACGAGATGCGCCCGCTCGACGCGCAGGTCGACCTGCTGCCCCGCGTGCACGGCAGCGGTATGTTCACCCGCGGTCAGACGCAGGTGCTCACCACCGTCACCCTCGGCGGCTCTAAAGATGCTCAAATGCTCGACGGCCTCGATGACGAGACCGAGAAGCGCTATATGCACCACTACAACTTCCCCTCCTACTCGGTAGGCGAGACCAAGCCCTCTCGCGGCCCCGGTCGTCGTGAGATCGGTCACGGTGCGCTCGCGGAGCGTGCGCTCGTTCCTGTGCTCCCGTCTATGGAGGAGTTCCCCTACACCATGCGTCTGGTATCCGAGGTGCTGTCCTCGAACGGCTCCACCTCGCAGGCGTCCATCTGCGGTTCCACCCTCGCGCTGATGGCGGCCGGCGTGCCGATCAAGGCGCCCGTTGCCGGTATCTCCTGCGGCCTGATCAGCGAAGGCGATCGCTTTATGACGATGGTCGACATCCAGGGTCTCGAGGACTTCTTCGGCGATATGGACTTTAAGGTCGGCGGTACCAAGAAGGGTATCACCGCGATCCAGATGGACCTCAAGGTGCACGGTCTGACCCCCGCGATCATCCGTGAGGCGCTCGACAAGACCTACACTGCTCGCTGCCACATCCTCGACGAGGTTATGCTCAAGGCGATTCCTGAGGTGCGTCCCGAGCTGTCTAAGTATGCGCCCAAAATGCTGTCCACCAAGATCGACACCGATAAGATCGGCGGCGTGATCGGTAAGGGCGGTAAGGTTATCCAGCAGATCCAGACGGATTGCAACTGCACCGTCAACGTCGAGGAGGACGGCACCGTGACCATCCTCTCCACCGACATCAACGACGCCCAGCGTGCGCTGCAGATCATCGAGACCATCGCGAAGGATCCCGAGATCGGTGCCATCTACAAGGGCAAGGTCACCCGTCTGATGACCTTCGGCGCGTTCGTCGAGATCGCCCCCGGTAAGGAAGGCCTCGTGCACGTGTCCAAGCTCGACCTCAAGCGCGTCGAGCGCGTCGAGGACGTCGTCGCTGTCGGCGACACCATCGCCGTGATGGTGACCGAGATCGACGAGCAGGGTCGTATCAACCTCTCCCGTAAGGATGCCATCATCAAGATGGAGGGGCTCAACCCCGAGGATTATGCTACGGCTCCCGCACCCCGTCGTGAAGGCGGCTTCCGCCGTGAGCGTGGTCCCCGCCGCGATCACAACGCGTAATCCCGCACAATAAACCATTCTGCCCGCCTTGACAAATGTTAAGGCGGGCTTTCTTATCTGCCGCATTTTGGGGCTTGGCAAAGCAATTTTCTTATGATATAATAATCTATATCTGTATTCCTACCGAAGGAGGTTTCCCTATGGATAAGGAAAAAGAATTGGAACTGCCAGTGGAAGAAGCAAAAGAGATGGAGGCAACCGAGACCGATAAGGTCACGGAAGAAGCGCCCGTCTCCGCCCGCGTGGACGAGCACGGCAAACGCCGCGGCAAAAACAAATACGCCGCCCTCATCGGCGGTCTCATCAGCTTCTTGAGCATCATTGGTGTCGTCGCCATTATCTGGGGCGGCGTGTGGTGGGTACGGCAAGCCGCTGACACCACCGAGCTTAAAGAGGAGTTTTACTACTTCCTCCAGCCGGTGCTCGCGTACTCGCCCGAGCCGTTTGAGGACATCACCGTCACCGAGCAGGACGCCTTTCTCGATGCCGCCGCGTACCGTGTGTCTATCGCGGAGCAGATCCGTATGATGCAGGATCAACAGAAAAACAGCAGCACTGAAGTCACCTGTAACTACGCCGTTGACGATCAGGGACGCATCGCCATCCCCGTGGCGGAGATCGAGGAATCGTATCGCACGCTGTTTGGCCCCGACGCGCCGCTCACCCACCGCTCGGTGGAGGAAAATGCGCTGACCTACAGCGAGGCGGATGGCTGCTACTACGTGCCATTTAACCAGCTGTTGACGGGCTATCAGCCGGTCGTCGAGTCGATTAAGCGTCAGAGCAGAACCTACACCGTGCGTGTCGGCTTCGTCGCCAACAACGACATCACCATCGATAACCACGGCAACCAAGTCACGCCAACCGCCGATATGGCCGCCTATTTTCAGACCTATACCTTCACCCGCGTGGATAATGATACCTATTACATCAGCGCCTGCGCCCACGAATAACAACAAAACAGCCGCCGTGCTCATTAGAGCACAGCGGCTGTTTTTATTCTACAACGTATTCGGCAGTTTCGTTAAGCAAACGCGCGCCAAGGGTGACGGTCATCGACAGGCCCGCGGGGACGTATTCCTCGTGCTCGACACTACCCTCGCGGCGACATTGCTCGGCGAGCGCGCCCTTTGAGAAGGGCAATAAGAGCTTTACCTTGCGGCGGTCGGGCGGCAGTGCCAGCGCCACCGCCTGCAACAGCTCAGGGATGCTCGCACCCGTCGCGGCGCTGATATATAGGCATCGGCGATCGATCTGCTCGGCAAGATCGGGTACAAGGTCACACTTATTCATTACCTGCAGAACGGGAGTATCACCGCAACCGAGTTCATTCAGCAGATCGCCCGTTACCTGCAGATGCTCCGCCGCGTGCGGGCTGGACGCATCACAGATGTTGAGGATGACGTCCGCCCCCACCGCCTCCTCCAGCGTCGAATGGAACGCCTGCACGAGCTGATGCGGCAGGCGGCGAACGAAGCCGACGGTGTCCACCAGCATAATTTCCCGCCCATCGGGCAGGCGTAAGGCGCGCGCCGTCGGGTCGAGGGTGGCGAACAGTTTATTCTCAGCGAGCACCCCCGCGTCGGTCAGACGGTTGAGCAGGGTGGATTTTCCAGCATTGGTGTAGCCGACGATGGCAACGGTGGGGATGCCGTCCTTGCGGCGACGGTCGCGGCGCAGCTTGCGCTGGCTCTCCACCTTCGCGAGCTGCTCGCGGATCGCGCCGATACGACGGCGGATATGGCGACGATCGCTCTCAAGTTGGGTTTCACCCGGTCCACGCGTGCCGATGCCGCCGCCGAGTCGCGACAGCGCGGTGCCCTGCCCGGCCAGACGCGGCAGACGATATTGCAACTGTGCCAGCTCCACCTGCAGACGTCCCTCCGCCGAGCGCGCACGTCCTGCGAAAATATCAAGAATGAGAGCGGTGCGGTCGATGACACGGCAAGGGAAGATCTCCTCGAGATTGCGCAACTGGGTCGGAGACAGCTCGCGGTCCATAATGACCAAATCAATGTCCTCTGCCTCGCATTGCAAGGCAATTTCCTGCGCGCGACCGCTGCCGAGACAGGTTGCCTTGTCGGGGGCTTCCTTTTTCTGCGTGGCGGTGCCGACAACCTCCGCGCCCGCGGTAGCGGTTAATTCCGCCAATTCCGCCAGCGACACCTCGGCGTCAAACTCACCCGTATCCACCGACACGAGCAAAACCCGCTCGGGCGCTTGTTCTTCAATTTCGTGTAACGGCATCGGTACGCACCTCCTTGATCGTTATTATGCATTTATTCTACCATAAGCCTGCCCCGTCTGCAAGAAAAACCACACTTTTTCACACCAGTTGTGCAACCTTTCCAGTAAGTCACCGAAAAATTCTGTAAAAATTTGTCGTCCAACCGCAAAGTCATAGTGGAAATATTCTAAAACTTATGGTACAATAGGGTTGTACAATAATGACGCGATCATCCGCCGCACGCGGACGGTCGGAGAGGGGTAGGAATTATGGAAAAGATCGACAGTAAAAACGTCTTCGCCCAGGACGGGCACAACGCGCCGCTGCGCATCATCGCGATGAACGGCGCTCAGGAGTTGGGCGCGAAGATTGAGGGACATCTGCTCAACTGGGCGCACAAGTGCGGCCGTGACGACGAGACCTTCCACGTCGACGTCGACTGCCCCCGTTTCTCCTCCGGTGACGGTAAGGGCCTTATCAAGTCCTCCATCCGCGGCGATGACCTCTACATCCTCGTAGACGTCGGCAACTACAACTGCAAATACAAGATGTACGGCTTCGAGAACGCGATGTCACCCGACGATCACTATCAGGATCTCAAGCGCATCATCCAGGCAACCGGCGGTAAGGCCAAGCGCATCAACGTCATTATGCCCAACCTCTACGGCGGCCGTCAGCACCGCCGCAACTACCGCGAGAGCCTCGACTGCGCCGTTGCGCTGCAGGAGCTGCACGCGATGGGCGTCGACAACATCGTCACCTTCGACGCGCACGATCCCCGCGTGTGCAACGCCGTGCCACTAATGGGCTTCGATAATCTGATGCCGTCCTATCAGGTGCTTAAGACGATGTTCCGCTCCATCCCCAACTTCAATCCCAACCGCGACAACCTGATGGTCGTCAGCCCCGACGAGGGCGCGCTCAACCGCAATATGTACTATGCGGTCAATATGGGCGTTGAGATGGGTATGTTCTATAAGCGCCGCGACTACTCCCGCGTCGTCAACGGCCGTAACCCCATCGTTGCGCACGAGTATCTCGGCACCTCCGTCGAGGGCAAGGATATCTTTATTGCAGACGATATCATCGCCTCGGGCGAGTCGATGCTGGATATCGCCTACGAGCTCAAGAAACGCAAGGCGGGCCGCATCTACGCCTACGCCACCTACGCGATCTTCACCGCCGGCCTCGACAAGTTCGACAAGGCGGTCGCCGACGGCACTGTCGACGGTGTGTTCGGCACCAACCTCACCTACCGCACGCCTGAGCTGCTCAGCCGTGACTGGTTCCACGAGGTCGACTGTTCCAAGTACATCGCCTACTACATCGCCGCGCTCAACCAGAACGTGTCAATCAGCAACCTCATCGACTCTCACGAGAAGATCCAGGCCCTGCTGGAGAAAAAGCGCGGTTGATTCCATGCCTCATTACGTGCGGGATGCTCTTCTGAGTATCCCGCACTTTTTTGCAAAAAATCATGATTTGTTCATAGTCTGTTCGTTATTTTTTGCAAATTATGTGTTTATAATAAGATGCGGAACAAAATTATGGAAGGAAGCGTCTATCTATGGGCAAACGATTGCTGCTTATTATGAACCCCTATGCCGGACAAAAAAGCGGCAAGAAGCATCTCGCCGACATACTCGAGCTATTCTGCAAGGCGGACTATATCCCGACGGTGTTTATGACGACCGGCGTCGGTAACGGCTATACTCTTGCCAAGTCACATGCGGCCGCGCACGATCTCGTCGTGTGTATCGGCGGGGACGGCACCCTAAACGAGGTGGTGTCGGGCGTCATCGACTCCGGCACCGATGTGCCAATCGGATACATCCCCTGTGGCAGCACCAACGACTTCGCCGCAGGGCTGAAGCTCAGCAAGGCCCACCTGCGTGCAGCAATGGACATCCTCGAGGGGACGCCCAAAACCTACGACATTGGGCGCTTCGGCGAGCGGTATTTCTCCTACGTCGCGTCCTTTGGCGCGTTCACCCGAGCCTCCTACGCCACCCCGCAAAACCTTAAAAACGCTCTTGGGCATCTCGCGTATATTCTGGAGGGTATCAAGGATCTGCCGAATATCCGCCCCGTCCACATGCGCCTCGAGACCGCCGATGCGGTGTTCGAGGACGACTATATCTTCGGCGCGATCAGCAACTCCACCTCGCTCGGCGGCATCCTGACCATCGACCGGAAAACCGTGGATATGAATGACGGCTTGTTTGAATTACTGCTCATCAAATTCCCGAAAACCGCCGCGGAGCTGAATGAATGCATCCGCTGTCTGCAGGAAAAGAACTACAACTCTTCCATGCTGACCTTCCACTCCACCAACCGCCTAACCATCACCACCGACGAATCGGTCGACTGGACGCTGGACGGCGAGCACGAGACAGGGCACGCACATATCACGGTGGAAAACAAGCACAACGCCTTTCGCCTGATCACCAACACGAAGGAGGATGTCCGTTGAGCGACCAATCACCCGACCGAAAGCAGATGCGAGCGGAACGACAGCGACACATTCAGAATCAGATCCGCGAGCGCAAGGTCGTGTTCGCCGTCTACGTCATTCTGCGCATCATCGTGATCGCTTCCCTTGTTCTTGCCATCATCCGCGGCGAGTACGAGAGCGCGTTTGTGTGCGTGTTGGCGCTGATACTGTTTTTACTGCCGCATTTCGTCGAGCGTACCTTTCGCATCGACATCCCCAACACGCTCGAGATCATCATCCTGCTGTTCATCTTTGCGGCGGAGATCCTTGGCGAACTACAAAACTACTATATCCAGTTCCCCTACTGGGACGTGATGCTGCACACCGTCAACGGCTTTCTGTGTGCGGCGGTCGGATTCTCGCTCGTCGACATCCTCTGCCGAAACGAGCAGGACAAATTCCGCCTGTCACCCCTGTATATGGCGATCGTGGCGTTTTGCTTTTCTATGACGGTCGGGGTTCTGTGGGAGTTCTTCGAGTACGGGATGGACTGCATCTTCCACACCGATATGCAAAAGGACACCGTCATCCACGCACTGCACTCGGTCACGCTCGATCCCACCGCCACCAACACCGTTGTATCCCTTGACGGCGTGCAAAGTGTGACGGTCAATGGGGTCGACCTCGGCCACGGCGGCTATATCGACATCGGCCTCATCGACACGATGAACGACCTTCTTGTCAACTTTGTCGGCGCGGTGGTGTTCAGTGTTATTGGCTTCTTCTATATCAAATACCGCGGGCGCGGCAAAGCGGGACGCTTTGCCCGCCACTTCATTCCCACCATCACGGAGGAATCATCAAATGAGCAAACAGAATCGGATAACCAATAGCCCTCGTTGGCAGCAATACCACCACTGGCTGTACGTGCTCGTACTGCCGGTGTATTTGGCACTGTTTTTTATCACCGAGCATTTCATCGGCGCCGATGCGAGCTATACCGTCATCTATCACACGCTCGATGATCTCGTTCCCTTTTGTGAATGGTTCTACATTCCTTACGTGCTGTGGTATCCCTTTATGGGGCTGGTCGGGCTGTATCTCGCCTTTAAGGACGGCGAAGGCTTCAAACGCTATATGACCTATATCGGCGCCAGTTTTATCACCGCGATCGGGCTGTTCGTGCTCTTTCCGAATGGGCAAGACCTGCGCCCCGATCTTGCTGCGCTTGGGCGGGACAACCTCTTCACCCGTGCGATCGCCGCACTGTACGTCGCGGATACCAACACCAACGTCTGCCCCAGTCTGCACGTCGTCGGCTCAATGGCGGCGGTGTTTGGCATCTTCCACCACCCCCGTCTGCGCAAAACCGTGTGGCTGCCGATCGGCGGCATCATTCTCGCGGTGCTTATCTGCCTGTCCACCGTGTTTCTCAAACAGCATTCGGTGGTCGACGTGTTTGTCGGCATTCCTTACGGTTTTCTGATGTATGGGGCGGTGTATTGGCTGCCCGCGCTGTTCAAAAAGCGTGAGCGCAAGTCATTTAAAACGTCCATTGCGACCGAAAAGCCGTGATTTTTTGTTTATTTTGACTAATTTTTCGGAAACTTTCTCGCAAGAAATGAAATATTTTCGGCATTTTACAAAAATATTTGCATTATTGCGCTCAGTAGTATATAATGGTATAGACGACGCGCCGCTGACGGTTGTCAGCGGCGCGCGGTTTTTCAAGGAGGCTACACGATGAGCAAACGCGAAACGGTGACCAAGAAACCTACGGCGGCTTCTGTCAAAGCCGACCTCAAAAAGCAGTTGACCGACAAACTGCTGCATAACTTCTCAGTACAGCCTGAAGATGCAACCAACGAGCACCTGTATAACGCGCTGGTGCTGGTACTGCGCGACCGTACGCGATCGAGCCGCGTGGATTACATCCACCGCGCGCACAAGCAGGATGCCAAGCAGGTGTATTATATGAGCATGGAGTTCCTGATGGGACGCTCGCTCAAAAACACGCTGTACAACCTCGACCTGACCGATGCCGCCGCGGCGGTGATGAAGGATTTTGGCGTTAAGCTCGAAAAGCTGTATGACCTCGAGCCCGATGCGGGACTTGGCAACGGCGGTCTCGGCCGTCTCGCCGCCTGCTTCCTCGATGGTCTGGCGACCAACTCCATCCCCGCGATCGGGTATTCCCTCTTGTACGAATACGGCATCTTTCGCCAGAAGTTGGTCGACGGCTGGCAGACGGAGCTGCCCGACTTCTGGCTGCCCGGTGGCGAGAGCTGGCTGCTCCCCCGCCCCGAGCTGGCAAAGGAAGTGCGCTTTGACGGCTACGTCGATGAGTGGTGGGATAATAACGGTCTGCACCACATCGAACACCGCGACGCCGCCGTCGTCATCGCTCAGCCCTTCGACCTGATGGTCGCAGGCAAGGACGGGCGCGGCGTATCCACCCTGCGTCTGTGGCGCTCCACCGCCCCCGGCATGGATATGTCGCTGTTTAACCAGGGGGAGTATATGCGCGCAATGGAACGCAAAGCAATGGCAGAGGTTATCACGCAGGTGCTCTACCCCGCCGACAACCACCGCGAAGGTAAGAGCCTTCGTCTGTCGCAGCAGTATTTTCTCGTATCCGCGTCAATGCAGGATATCGTGCGCCGTCACCTCGAAAAATACGGCACGATGGATAACCTACCCGACCTCGCGGCGGTGCACATCAACGACACCCACCCGACGCTCGCGATCCCCGAGCTGATGCGCATCCTGCTCGACGAGTGCGGGTATAGCTGGGAGGCGGCGTGGGACATCGTCCACCGCACCTTCGCCTACACCAACCACACCGTGATGGCGGAGGCACTGGAGTGCTGGCCGGAGGACCTCTTCCGTCAGCGTCTGCCCCGCATCTATCAGATCGTGTGCGAGATCAACAAGCGCTATAGCGAGCAGATGATGGCAGCGACCGGCGGCGACCGCGAGAAGGTCAGCCGCATGGCGATCATCAGCTACGGCGTCATCAAGATGGCGAATCTCTGCGTCGCCGCCTGCCACTCGGTCAACGGCGTATCGCAGCTGCACAGCGAGATCGTCAAGCACACCGTGTTCCCTGAGGCATACGGTGTCGCGCCCGAGAAGTTCACGAACGTCACCAACGGCATCGCCCACCGCCGCTGGCTGTGTCAGGCGAACCCCGAGCTGGCGGGCTGGATCAAGGATAAGATCGGTAACGGCTTCATCCTCGACGCCGCTGAGTTGGAAAAGCTGGTGCCTTACACCGACGATGCCGCCGCACGCGAGACCTTTATGGCGATCAAGCGCCGCAACAAGGAGCGTCTTGCCGCCTACGTCAAGCGCGAGAACGGCGTCAAGCTAGATGCCGACTCGCTGTTTGACGTGCAGGTCAAGCGTCTGCACGAGTATAAGCGTCAGCATCTCAACGCCCTGCACATCCTGAGCACGTATCAGATGCTCAAGGACAACCCCAATATGGAGTTCACTCCCCGCACCTACATCTTCGGTGCTAAGTCCGCGCCCGGGTATTTCCTCGCCAAGGAGATCATCCAGTTCATCTGCCGTCTGAGCAAGATGATCGAGAACGATCCCGCCGTGCGGGATAAGCTGAAGGTCGTCTACATTGAGGACTACCGCGTCACCTTAGCTGAGCTGCTGATGCCCGCCGCGGATATCAGCGAGCAGATCTCGCTCGCAGGTACGGAGGCGAGCGGTACCGGCAATATGAAGCTGATGATGAACGGCGCCATCACACTCGGCACGCTCGACGGTGCGAACGTGGAGATATGCGATGCAGTCGGCGAGGAGAATATGTTCCTGTTCGGCATGCGCACTGAAGAGGTCGAGGCACTGAAGCGTCAGGGCTACGATCCTCGCGGCTACTATATGGAGAACGGCGCCATTCACGGTGCGATCGATATGATGTATCAGGGCTTTGAGGGACGCAACTACAGCGAGATCGCGGGCTCGCTCACGGGCAGCGACCCGTATATGGTGCTCGCGGACTTCGCCGATTACGCACGCGCGCAGAACGCCTCGGGCGAGCTCTACCGCGATGCGGACACGTGGGCAAAGAAGGCGCTGCTCAACACCGCTTGCAGCGGCATCTTCGCATCCGATCGCTCGATTCGCGACTACAACGAGCGCATCTGGCACGCAAAACCCGTGAAAAAATAAAGCACTACCCGCTTGCGGCGTGAACGAATCGTTCACGCCGCAAGTTTTTTGTTTTCTTGTCAAAAATCGGTTGCCAAAAGGAAAAAGATATGCTAAAATATAGATGTGTAATTTTAACTTAGAAAGGGGTGTGACGATGGAACTTCAGGATAAACTGCGCTTAGTACAGGAGCTCGTTCCCGGTAAGCAGATCACCATCGCCCACATCATTGCCAATCCCGACGCGATCATCTATCGCAAGCTCGGTCTTGACCCCGCGGTGGACTACAGCCGCGCCGCCATCGGCATCGTCACGATATCCCCTGCCGAGACCGCGATCATCGCGGGCGATATCGCCATCAAGACCTCGGGCGTGGAACTTGGCTTCGTCGACCGCTTTAGCGGCACGCTCATCGTCACGGGTCGCGTGTCCGAGGTGGAGGCCGCCCTGCGCGCGCTGACCGACTATTGCCGCGACACCCTCGGCTTCGCCGTCTGCGACATCACCAAAACGTAATGAAGAAGATTATTTTGATGGGGCGCGTCGCCAGCGGTAAAACTACCCTCACGCAGGCACTGCGCGGCGAGTCCATCCATTATCACAAGACACAGTATATCCGCCACTCGAATGTCGTCATCGACACCCCCGGCGAATATGCCGAGACACAACACCTCGGGCGCGCGCTTGCGCTGTACACCTACGAGGCAGACGTGGTCGGGCTGCTGCTCAGCGCGACGGAACCGTATAGCTTATACCCGCCCTGCGTGACCCCGTGCTGTAACCGTCCCGTCATCGGCATCGTCACCCACATAAACGAGCCGGACGGTGATCCCGCCCGCGCGGAGCGCTGGCTGCGGCTTGCGGGCTGCACAACGATATTCCACGTCGACAGCACCATCGGCGAGGGCGTGCGGGATATTCTGAACTATCTGCGCGAGCCCGACGATCCCCCGATTGAATAAACAAATAACAGCCGTGTTCCTCTCTGAACACGGCTGTTTTCTTTTTACATATTCGATTCGAATACCGGCATCAGTTCGAGTTTGAACTGATTAATGCGGTGTAGATGGTCGATGCGCGCCTTTTTATCGGCGTCGTCGATCTCGCCCGTGCGAATGTAGCGGTCAAGCTCGGCATAGGTGAAGCCGAGATTTTCCTCGTCCGTCTTGCCGCACAGCCCGTCGATGGGGGTCTTTTCCACCAGCTCAGCAGGTAAGCCGAGCAGATGACCGATCTGCTTGACCTCGGCGACCGTCAGGCGGCTCAAGGGACTGAAATCCCCTGCCGCGTCGCCGTAGCGAGTAGAATACCCCACCCAGTCCTCCGACAGATTGCAGGTGTTCGCGACGCGACCATTCAGGCTCTGTGATACCGCATACAGCGCCGCCATACGAATGCGGGGCGGCAAGTTCGTGCGGCTCTGCGTCGACAGCGGCACGCTGTCGGAAATCGCGGCGGTGAGCCCCTCGACCGCCGCCTTGACGTTGACGATATGATAGGCGATGCCGAGGTGGTTGACGAGCTGCAGAGAGCAGTCGATGTCCGCTTGCTCGCCGCAGGGCATCAGCACGCCGATCACCCGCTCGCGCCCGAGCGCTTCCACGCACAGAGCAGCAACGACCGAGCTGTCCTTGCCGCCCGAAATGCCGACGACCGCATTGCAGTCGGGGCCGTTCTCGGCGAAGAACTGACGGATCCATTCGACACACGCATTTTTCACTTTCAGCGCATCAAACATCGGTATCACTCCTTACAGCCCGTTCGCGGACTTAAACTCCAGGAAATCATCGTAGGTCATCATCTTATCCAGCAGTTTGCCGTCCTTGATTTCCATAATGCGGTTGGCGACCGTCTGGATGAACTGGTGGTCGTAGGACGAGAACAGCACGTTGCCGCCAAACGCCTCAAGACCGTTGTTGACGGCGGTGATGGATTCGAGGTCAAGGTGGTTGGTCGGTTGGTCGAGGACGAGCACGTTGGAACCATACATCATCATACGCGACAGCATACAACGCACCTTTTCGCCACCCGACAGCACCTTGACGGGCTTTAACACGTCGTCGCCCGAGAACAGCATCTTGCCGAGGAAGCCGCGCAGGTAGGTCTCGGTGTTATCGCTCGAATACTGGTTGAGCCATTGCAACAGGTTCATATCGTTGCCTTCGAAATAGGCGGTGTTGTCCTTCGGGAAATAGGAAAGACTGGTCGTGCCGCCCCATTTGTAACTGCCCTCGTCGGGCTCCATCTCGCCCGTGAGAATTTTAAACAGCGTGGTGGTCGCGATCTCATCCTGACCGACAAACGCGATCTTGTCGCCCTTGTTGACGCGGAAGGAGATGTTATCCAGCACCTTGACGCCGTCCACCGTCTTGGAAATGCCCTCGACGGCGAGAATCTCCTTGCCTGCCTCGCGGTCCATCTGGAAGCCGACATAGGGGTAACGGCGAGAGGACGCCGGCATCTCCTCGACGGTCAATTTGTCAAGCAGCTTGCGGCGAGAGGTCGCCTGACGGGATTTCGACTTGTTCGCGGAGAAGCGCTGAATAAAGCTCTGCAGTTCCTTGATCTTCTCCTCGTTCTTGCGGTTCTGCTCGCGCATCATGCGCTGAATGAGCTGGCTGGACTCGTACCAGAAATCGTAGTTGCCGACGTAAATGCGAATCTGCGTATAGTCCACGTCGACGATGTGGGTGCAGACGTTGTTAAGGAAGTGGCGGTCGTGGGACACGACGATAACGGTGCCCTCATAGTCCATCAGGAAGTCCTCAAGCCAGCGGATGGAGTCAATGTCGAGGTGGTTGGTCGGCTCATCGAGCAGAATGATGTCGGGCGCGCCGAACAGCGCACGCGCGAGCAACACCTTAACTTTCTCCTTGTCCGCAAGCGTGCTCATCATCTCATACAGCAAATCGTTGGAGAGACCCAAGCCCTGCAGAATCTGCCCTGCCTCGGTCTCCGCCTCCCAACCGTTCATTTCGGCAAACTCGCCCTCGAGCTGTGCCGCCAATTCGCCGTCCTCGTCGGAGAAATCCTCTTTCGCGTACAGAGCATCCTTTTGCTGCATGATTTCATACAGGCGAGGGTTGCCCTGAATGATGGTGTCGAGCACGGTGAACTCGTCGTAGGCGTAGTGGTCCTGCTTGAGCACCGACATACGGGTGCGGTGGTCGATGATGACCTCGCCCGTGGTCGGCTCGAGGTCGCCAGACAGAATGCGCAGGAATGTGGACTTGCCTGCACCGTTCGCGCCGATAACGCCGTAGCAGTTGCCGCCGACGAATTTGAGATTGACGTGCTTAAACAGGTTTTGGCCGCCAAAGTTGATACTTAAATCCGAAACTGTAACCATAATATCCTCCTAATTTTGCCGAAAATCCGAATTCGGCACACATACTCTTTTAGTATACTGGAAACGAGCGGAAAATGCAACTGTTTCGGTCTGTTTTTTGCGAAAATGGAGTGACGATACAAGGGAAAAGTCACTGCCACACAAATATTTGACAATGATTTTCATATGTGTTACTCTGTAAGTGATGACAACACGCCGAATTTCTTCTTAGGAGGTGCCGAGATGAAACATCTGAAACCGTTCATTGCTATATTCGTCACAGGGTTTGTGCTGTGCGGGATGTGGTTGCTGTTCATCGGGCTTGCAAATCGCACGGTGGATTTCAGCGGCACGGTCGAAAGCGTACGCGTCGATGAGCAGAGCGGCAGCGTGTACGTTACCGCCGTGCAGGAGCTCAGCGA
>CAJGCA010000029.1 GCA_904501705.1 Clostridiaceae bacterium
AACGGACGTTGCGCGGTCGCGCGCGAGCAGCTCCTCGTCGATGAGGTCGATGCGCGCGATTTCCCGCGCACCCTGCTCAAGGTCGCTGTAATCCTCAATATAAATACCGTACGGAACCGCCATATTGGCGATTGCCGCCGCCTCGTCGGTGTGGGCGGTGGGAATAGAAATTTTCACTTCGGTCCAGTCCATAATGATGCTCCTTATATATATGTATTATATAATGACACAACGCTTTTCTCCATTTTACCATTTCGCGTTGGTTTTTTCAATGCTTTGACTTGTCAAACGAGCAAAAAAATGATAAAATGTCTTCAACTGTATCGAAAGTAGGTGTCCCCTTGTCCAATAAGAGAGAACACACACGCAATTTTTGCATTATCGCCCATATTGACCACGGCAAATCCACCCTTGCCGACCGCCTGCTGGAGAAGACCAACACGGTGGCGCTGCGGGATATGGAAGACCAGCTGCTGGACAGTATGGACTTGGAGCGTGAGCGCGGCATTACCATCAAGGCGCACGCGGTAACGCTCAACTATATCGCCGAAAACGGCGAGGAATATACCTTCAACCTCATCGACACCCCCGGACACGTCGACTTCAACTACGAGGTGTCGCGTTCGCTCGCCGCGTGCGAGGGCGCCCTGCTCATCGTAGACGCGTCGCAGGGCGTCGAGGCGCAGACGCTCGCGAACACCTATCTTGCGGCGGAGCACGGGCTGGAGATTATCCCCGTTATCAACAAAATTGACTTGCCTGCCGCTGACCCCGAGCGAGCAAAGAGCGAGATTGAGGACATTATCGGCATCGACGCGTCCGAGGCGCCGCTCATCTCCGCGAAAGCAGGCGTCGGCATTGAATCGGTGCTGGAATCCATCGTGAAATTGCCCGCGCCCGAGGGCGACGACGATAAGCCTCTGCAGGCACTTATTTTCGATAGCTATTACGACAGTTATCGCGGCGTCATCGTGTATTTCCGCGTGATGGACGGTACGGTGAAAGCAGGCGACACCATTAAAATGATGGCGAGCGGCGCGACCTTCGACGTCGTCGAGGTCGGCATTATGCGCCCCGGTCGTTTGGAGCCGATGAAAGAACTGCGCGCGGGACAGGTCGGCTATCTCGCCGCGTCCATCAAGACGGTGGGTGACGCGCGCGTCGGCGATACCATCACGCTCGCGAGCCGCCCTGCCGCCGAGCCGTTGCCCGGCTATCGCAAGGCAAACCCGATGGTGTACTGCGGCGTGTTCCCTGCCGACGGTGCGCATTATCAGGATCTGCGCGAGGCGCTGGAGCGCTTACAGCTCAACGACGCGTCGCTGACCTTTGAGCCCGAAACCTCGGTCGCGCTGGGTTTTGGCTTCCGCTGCGGCTTCCTCGGACTGCTGCACATGGAGATTATTCAGGAGCGCCTTGAGCGCGAGTATAACCTCGACCTCATCACCACCGCGCCGAGCGTTATCTATCGCGTGACGCTGACCGACGGCACTGAGCTGTGGGTGGACAACCCCACCAACTACCCCGACCCTGCCACCATCGCGATGGCGGAGGAGCCGATCGCCGAAGCGCACATCTACGCGCCCAACGACTACGTCGGCAACATTATGGAACTGTGTCAAGAGCGCCGCGGCGTGTTTAAGGATATGAAATACCTCGACCCGACCCGTGTCGACATTCATTACGAACTGCCGCTCAACGAGATTATTTACGATTTCTTCGACGCGCTCAAATCCCGTACCAAGGGCTACGCGAGCTTTGATTACGAGCTTAAGGGCTACGTGAAATCCGACCTCGTCAAGCTGGATATCCTGCTCAACGGCGATATGGTGGATGCCTTGTCCTTTATCCTGTTCTCGGGCAACGCCTACACCCGCGCGCGCAAGATGTGCGAGAAACTGCGCGACAATATTCCGCGCCAGTTGTTCGAGGTGCCCGTGCAGGCGGCCATCGGCGGCAAGGTCATCGCCCGTGAAACGGTGCGCGCGATGCGCAAGGACGTGCTCGCGAAATGCTACGGTGGCGATATCACGCGTAAGAAGAAACTGCTGGAAAAACAGAAGGAAGGCAAAAAGCGTATGCGCCAGCTCGGCAGCGTTGAGGTGCCGCAGGAAGCGTTTATGGCGGTACTTAAATTGGATGATGAATAAGAAAAGTCCTACCCGTGAGGGTAGGACTTTTCTTGTTGTTCCCTAAAGCGGGCGGGGAGACCCCGCCCCTACGAGCCTATTTACGGTTTGTGCAAACCGCGTAGCGCTCAATCGTCCCAGCGGTCGACCGCGCGTACACGGTTGATGACCTCGGTCTTCATTTTTTCGAGATCGGCGGGTTGGTTTTGCGCATCCTTTTTTGTGCGAAAGGGGATGGTAAACAGCAGCAGAGCAAATAACACCACCGTAATAACGTCTTTGCGCGATAAAGGCCTCCCCGCTTTTATGGAATAGGCGACAAACACCAAAAACGCGCAAAACAGTGCGGCGTAGACCGCCCATTCAACATAGCGATAGACTTTCGCTGAGCGGTCGTGTACACAGTAGATCTTCGCCACGGTCTTGCCGTCTTGCTCGGCGACCTCGCCGACAACAAAGTTCAGGCGACAATTGGACGAGGTGCTGCGGTAGAGAGCGTCCACGCGTAGCCGCCCTTTTTTATCGCAGGTGAATCCCAAAGGGAACTGGTCGTTGTCGGTTTCGCGGCAGACGCCTTGCATCGAGCGCAGTCTGTCCACGGTGGTGGGGAAATCCGTTTCCACCTCGATAACGGTTTCGTCAAGAACGGTATAATGCTTTGAGAATTTCATACATTCGCTTCTTTCGTGATGAGTTCCTCTCCCGCGTGAGCGGGGCGTTTTTGTGCAAAGCCGTTTTCGGGCGATTCGCGAACCGCCCTCACTCCACCCGTTTAAACGCCGCGGCGGTGCGGGACGGCAGGTAGCACATAAATCCGCAACGACCGTCCTCGGTGGGGGCGGCGGTGTAGCGGTAGGCGGTGTCGACGCGGTCAAATCCGCCGAACGCGAAATCGTCGCTCGACAGCACCACCTCGTACTCGCCCGGTTGTTTCACGGGGATAAAATACCCCTCATACGACTTTTCGGGATGGAAATTGAACGCGAAGGTGAGCTTTCCTTTGCCGTAGATCATCACCTTATCGTCGTTGTGTATGTGACGATATTCCGCCGTCTTGGTCAGCAGGCGCTCGCGGCGCATCAGAGAAATCATCGCACGGTCAAACGCTTCAAGCTGCCCGTAACGCAATTGAGGGTCGTCCGCGAGATGCCATTGGCGGCGGCAGTAGTGATAACTCCATCCGTTGCCCTCGCGTGGGAAATCGATCCACTCGGGATGCCCGAATTCGTTGCCCATAAAGTTGAGATACCCCTCGCCTGCCAGCGTGGCGGTGACCAGGCGGATGAGCTTGTGCAGGGCGACGCCGCGGTCGACGACGGAGTCGCCGCTGCCCTTATTCATTCCCGTATACATATTCGCATCGCACAGGCGGAACATAATCGTCTTATCCCCCACCAGCGCTTGGTCGTGCGACTCGCAGTAGCCGATGTTTTTCTCTTTCGGGCGGCGGGTGTCGAGCTCCCACCACAGCTTGTTCATATCCCATTGCTCGTCGCCGTATTCCTTGAGGAATTTGATCCACAGGTCAGGCATACCCATCGACAGACGGAAATCAAACCCAATGCCGCCGTCCTTGATGGGGATGCACATTCCCGGCATCCCCGACATATCCTCGGCGACGGTGATCGCGCGGGGGTTGACCGCGTGGACGAGCTCGTTGGCGAGCTGGAGATAGGTCACCGCCTCGGTGTCGGTGTTGAGGGAGAAATACATCGAGTAATCGGTGAACGCACTGCCCAGCCCGTGGTCGTGGTACAGCATCGAGGTCACGCCGTCGAAGCGGAAGCCGTCGAAGTGGAACGCGTCCATCCAGAATTTCAGGTTGGAGAGCAGGAAGTGAAGCACCTCGTTTTTGCCGTAGTTAAAGAGCTTCGTGTCCCACGCGGGGTGGTTGCCGCGCCCACCGGCGTGGAAGAACTGGTATTCCGTACCGTCGAAGAGGTTGAGCCCCTCGCCGACGTTCTTGACCGCGTGGGAGTGCACCACGTCGAGCAGGACGGTCAGCCCCATTTTGTGCGCGGTGTTGACCAGCTCCTTGAGGTCGCGCGCCGCGCCGAAGCGCGACGAGGCGGCGAAGAAGTTGGACACCTGATAGCCGAACGAGCCGTAATACGGATGCTCCATCACCGCCATGATCTGAATGGTGTTGTAGCCGAGCTTTTTCACTCGCGGTAGGATGTTCTTCGTAAAATCGCGGTAGCTGCCGACCTCGTAGGCGTCCTGCGCCATCCCGATGTGGCATTCGTAGATGTAGGGCGTGGCGGCGGGCTTAAAGGACGCGTCGGTCCACGGGAACTTGTCCCACAGCGTGTCGTCCACCTCGGCGCACCACCAGTAGGTCTCGGGATCCTGCACGACGCGGGTCGCGTAGGTCGGCACGCGGCGCAGCATCTCGCCGTTATGCCACACGATGGCCTGCACCTTCTGCCCGACCTGCAGAGCGTCGCGCCCCGCGAGTGCCACCTCGAACACGCCGTTGTCCAGCCGCGTCATCGGGCAGGCGGCGGTGTCCCAGTTATTAAAGTCACCCGTGAAGAACATCGCTTCGGCGGCAGGCGCCCATTCGCGGTACACCCAGCCGTTTTTCGTCGGGTGGATGCCGAAATACGCGTGCCCGTTCGCAAAGTCGACGAGATCGCCGCCCTCGCCGACCAGCTCGGCGCGCTTTTGGGCATAGTTCTCCATCCGCAGGACGAGGTCGTCGGCGTGCGGTGCGAGATACGGGTCGATTTTGATGATCGCAGGAGTTTTCATATAATACCCTCTTATTTTATTCACGCGGCGGTTGCTTTCACCTTTTATTTTACCACACATCTCCCCTGCCTACAAGGTGAAACACCGCAGAAAATGGCACGGTTTTTTTGGTAGAAAAGGCGATAAAACCCGTAAAATTCGGTTGTTTTGGCTTATTTAGTCGCTTTTCGCCGCCCCTGCCCCAAGATGTTGTGGACATACCCCGAAACTACCGTGCAAAAAATGAAATGAAACACGAGAAACAGAGCAAAACGGCGTAAAAATGAGAGAAATCGAGAGAATAAGGGATGTAAATTAAAAAAACAGGAATTTGGGTCTTGACAGCGTTTTTTAGATGTGTTATTATAACACCCGTTCGGTAAATCGACTCCCCCGCCGCACAACGTGCGGTTTCTGCTGAGGGAGAGTCCCCGACGGGCGTTTTAACCCGACGCCCCAAAACGATTAGGAGGAAACTACTATGACTTTTATGGAAAAAGCCGGTCAGGTCGAGCGTAAGTGGTACGTCATCGACGCCGCCGGTAAGCCCCTCGGTCGCGTGGCTGCTCAGGCGGCTGTCCTGCTGCGCGGCAAGCACAAGCCCACCTTCACCCCTCACGTCGATTGCGGTGACAACGTCATCATCATCAACTGCGCCAAGGCTGTCCTGACGGGCAAGAAGCTGGAGCAGAAGAAGTGGTACCGTCACACCGGTTGGATCGGCAACATGAAGGAGACCAAGTACGCCACCCTGATGGCGCAGCGTCCCGAGAAGGCGATGGAGCTGGCGGTTGGTGGTATGATCCCCAACAACCACATCGGCCGCGCCGCCGAGACCCGTCTGCACTGCTTCGCCGGTGCTGAGCATCCCCACGCATCCCAGAAACCCGAAGCGTTTGAGCTGTAATGAAGGAGGCAATAACGATGGATTACAATTCTAGACCCTTTTTCTACGGCACCGGTCGCCGTAAATCCTCTGTTGCCCGCGTGCGTCTGTACCAGGGCACCGGCAAGGTGACCATCAACGGCCGTGATATCGACGATTATTTCGGGCTTGAGACCCTGAAGCTGATTGTGCGTCAGCCGCTCAACCTCACGGGCCTTACCGAGAAGTTTGACATTGAGTGCCGCGTTGCCGGCGGTGGCGTGTCCGGCCAGGCCGGCGCGATCCGTCACGGTGTCGCCCGTGCTCTGCTGCAGTACGATAGCGAAGGCCTGCGCTCTGCGCTCAAGAAGGCCGGCTTCCTGACCCGCGATCCTCGTATGAAGGAGCGTAAGAAGTACGGTCTGAAAGCTGCCCGTCGCGCTCCCCAGTTCAGCAAGCGCTGATCCGAGAGACCGCACTATACTTTTTGTACGCAAAAGACCGCAAGTCTGTACAGACTTGCGGTCTTTTTGCGCTTGCGGACGGAATGTAGGAATGAGGGCATACGCCGCTTTCTATTCCTTCAAACAACTAATCCAACGGTACAGCATCACGAGCGCGGCGCTGAGCAACGCGCCGCCGACTATGTCGGTCATCCAATGCACACCCGAAATGAACCGCCCAACCACCATAAACACCATAAAAGCGGTGATGGTTATGGTAACGGCATACCGCATTGCGCGGTTTTGTATGCGCGCGCGCAACTGCATCGCAGCGGTCGGCATTACGCACAGCACCAGCATCGTAGTGGAGGACGGATAGGACGCTTCCAAAAACCCGTCAATCAGCACGGGGCGGTAATTGATAACCACGGTTTCAAAGAACAGATATACCGCCAACACAACGATGTAAAATCCGCCGAGCACAAAGAGGTTGTAATCCACGCGGCCAAGGCGTCTTCTCTTAAGCCATTGCACAAGCCCGAGCAGCGCAAACCCCATCCCGACACCGACGGGCACCAGCCCCAACCAATCCGTGATGGTGTACAGCGACATATGTACACCGACAAGGCGGTGCACAAACCCGTTGACCGAGGCGAACCCGACGGTCGACCCGCGCGGTCCGATCGGCGCCACGTCCACATAACGGACGGCGACCGTCCACAGCGCGAACGCCGCGAGCAACCCGACGGCTATACATAAATTTTTTTGATTGTTCTTTTTCATCTTTATCAACCTTCCTTTCGTGTTCTACGTACACATTACGGGAAGGCGAGAAGAAACGCAAGAAACGGGCTTTCACGGTACCGACACGGTTCGTGTCAGTGTCGCTTTATTAGTAGAAATGCCTTGATTGTCAGGAAAACGAGCAGCAACGTCGCCGCATACGGCTGTCGGCTGATAATGAACAGTAGCGCGCCTGCCGCGTTAAGACACAGCGACACGGCGGCTTTGCTTTTGACCCAAAACGGGTGCACGCAGTATTGCAGTACAAGCGTTAAAACGCCCGATGCGGCAATGCCACCCACGACAACGATATAGGCAGTCCGCAAATACGGTGAGATGTTTGTCATGGATAATAACGAAACCGATTGCGCCACCCCGTCCGTTTCTTGCCCGAAGAGCGGCAAAAACAGAAACAGCAAAACGCAAAGGTCGAGCAGACCGAACACGATGTCGCACAAACGGGATGCGGATTGCTGTTTATCTTGTTCGGCGATGGTCAGCAGTTCGCCGCCCGACAGCAGCTCGTCCACCGATAGCCCGAAAAAGACGGCGATCGCTTTGAGCGAGTCGATGTTGGGATACCCTCTGCCCGACTCCCATTTTGAAACAGCCGTACGCGAAACGTACAGCGACTCCGCAAGTTGTTCTTGTGTGATGCCTTGTTGTTTACGCAGTTCCTGCAGTTTTTCGTGAAATTCCATACCGACATCCTCTCGACCGACCAGGCTTGATGAGAAGAGTATACCATAAACGGCAAAAAACCTCAACGACATCGCGCATATTGGCGCGACACGATTTGTCACATCCCCCGCGCCACGCTGATGAGCTCGCTTGCGGAATAGGCGGGCTGCAGTGCGCCGTTGATCGCCATCGCGACGAGGCGCGCCGCGCGGCTGATGACGAGGTCGATTTCGCGTGGGGTGACCATCATCGGCGGCTGCTCGCTGTCGGCGGGCGCGTCGGTGTCCTCGTGCAGATATTCCCGCACCAGTGTCACCGCGTCCACTACCGTCGGCACCCCCATCCCGATAACGGGTACACCGAGCACCTCGCGGTTGAGCGGTTGGCGGTTGTTGCCCACCCCCGAGCCTGGCGCGATGCCGCTGTCGCACAGCTGTACGGTGCACCCGAGTCGCTCGACGCTCCTCGCCGCGAGTGCGTCCACGACCACCACCGCGCAGGGCTGTACCTCGCGGCAGACGCCGCGCACGATTTCGCTCGACTCCGTTCCCGTCTGCCCCAGCACGCCGGGGGTAAGCACTGCCGTCGGCCGCAGGTCGTCCAGCCCTGCCGCGCGGGCAAACTCTCCGCGGATGTGGCGGGTGGCGAGCACCATATCCGCCGTCGACGGGCCGAGGGTGTCGGGAGTGACCGAGCGGTTGCCGAGCCCCACCACCAACACCGTGCCCTGTGACGGCAACAGCGCGGTCAGTTCTTTTGCGACCGCTTTCGCGTATGCGGTCAGCCGCGTTTCGTCGTCGGACAGCGGTGGCATCTGCGCGGTGATGTACTGCCCGATCGGCTTGCCGAGTGCCGCCGCGCCGCGTTCGGACAAGACGTGCAGGCGGGTGATGCGTGCGCCGCCCTCGTCGGATTCGGTGCGGCGGATGTCGTTTTCGCCGAGTTTATCGGCGTCCGCGGCCGCTTCAATCGCCAAATCTGTGCGACAATTCATAAAAATACCCCCCAAAATCGACACTTTTTCCGTGTTTCTGCAACAGAATTTGAAAAAAACCCGTTTTTGCAAAAATTTTAGTTGCAATTTTTAATTAAAGGTGTTAATATATCTTGTGCGTGATTTACTTTAATATTCGATGATTCAGAGGAGGTGTGACCATGCCCAACATTAAATCCGCTAAGAAGCGCGTGAAGGTCATCGCGATCAAGACGGCTCGCAACAAGGCTAACCGTTCCGCTCTCAAGACTGAGATCAAGAAGGCGAACGCTGCCATCGAGGCCGGTGAGAATAAGGAGGAGGCGCTGCGCGCCGCCACCAAGAAGATCGATCAGGCTGTTGCTAAGGGACTGCTGCACAAGAATACCGCAGCTCGTAAAAAGTCCGCCCTCGCTAAGAAGGCCAACGCCTAATTATAGCGCAAAGTAAAAAGCTCTGTTCCGTTTGGAACAGAGCTTTTTTGCGTTTATATGCGTTTTTATTTTCCCACGCAGAACCGCGCGAACACCTCGTCGACGACCGCTTCGGTGGTGCGCTCGCCCGTCAGGTCAAGGATGGCGGCGATCGCGCCGTCCAGGCTGACCGCGACCGCGTCGAGGGTCATTCCGAGCGCGAGGGCGTCCGTCGCCTCGTTAAGGCAGGCAAGACACCGCGCCGCGCAAGCTCTCTGACGCTCGGTGGCGAGCATCGGCTCGGCGGCATTCAGTCGCTCCACTCCCGTCACCTGCGCGACCGCCTCGGTCAGCGCGGCGATCCCCTCGCCGCCTTTGGCGGAGAGGGTGACCACGCGGTCAAAGTGTGCCTCGAGCCACGCGCGATCGGTGTGCTCGTCGCAGTCGGCTTTGTTGATGACGGCGATGGCCGCCGCGTCGGCAACAGATCGCGCGAGGGCTTTATCCTCGTCGGTGAGTTCGCGCGAGCCGTCGAACACGGCGAGCACCAGCGCGGCTCTCTCTAAACGTCGGCGCGCCAGCGCTACCCCGACGGTCTCTACGCGGTCATCGGTGTCGCGGATGCCGGCGGTGTCCGCGAGCCGCAAGGTGACGTCTCCCAAACGCACCGTCTCCTCGACCACGTCGCGCGTGGTGCCCGCAATGTCGGTGACGATGCTGCGCTCGCATCCCGCCAGACAGTTCATTAAGGTAGATTTGCCCACGTTGGGACTGCCGACGATGACGGATTCGATGCCCTCGCGCAATACGCGCCCGGCATCAAAGGTGTCGAGCAGTGCCGTGATGGCGTTTATTGCCTCGCGGATGGTGTCGGCGAGTGCGTCGGTGTGCAGTTCGGGGATATCCTCGTCGGGATAGTCGACGAACGCGCCGAATTGCGCCGCGACACCGAGCAGAGTTTCTTTCACGTTTTGCAGGCGGCGGTAGGTCGCGCCCTCGCGCGCGGCGAGTGCGGCGCACGCAGCGAGCCGTCCGTCGGCGGCAATGAGTTCCATCACGCTTTCCGCTTGTGTTAAGTCCATTTTCCCGCTGACAAAGGCACGACGGGTGAATTCTCCCGCGCCCGCGGGTCGCGCGCCCGCGGCAAGGCAGGCGCGTAAGGTGCGCTGTAAAAGGTATATTCCGCCGTGGCAGGACAGCTCCACCGTATCTTCGCCCGTGTAGCTGTGCGGCGCGCGGAATACCAGCGCCACGCAGTCGTCAATATCGCCGTCGGTGTCGAACACGTGCCCGTAGGCGGCGGTGTAGCCCGCGAGTCTGTCGAGCGAGCGCGCAGGATCCGCCGCGCGGAATACGCGGCAGGCGATGGCGATGGCATCGTCGCCCGACAGGCGAATAACCCCGATGCCTGCAGGCGCGGCGGGGGTAGAGATGGCGGCAATGGTGTGTGACATCGTGAACGCTCCTTTGCGTGGAGAATATATACCTATTATAATAACAAAACCCGCACTTGTCCAGTAGCCAAAGCCAAAAAGGGGCGGATACTATCCGCCCCTACGACAACCATTCCCAAAACCACGCGGCCGCCTCGCACTCCCATCGCCACAGGGCGGCGAACAGCCGCACGGGCGGCGGGATGGCGACCTCGGCCGTCTGCTCGACGGCGGGCGGAATGGCGAGCGGTTCGCCCTCGCCAATCTGCACGGACGGGACACCGCCCTCCATGGTATACGTTACCCCGAGGTCGACTTGGCCGTAGGTGGTTTTTCGGATGTTATATTCAATGATGAGAAACGCAGCGAACAATCCCAACACGCACGATGTGAGAACAAATGCGGTCAAAAACGTGCGCCACGGCAGACGGCGAAGCATTGGCAAGCCCCCTATTTCAATAGTTCTGCCAATGTTTTGCCCAAAATTTCTCCCGAATATACCGCTTCGGCGACGGTGTTGCCCTCGCTGCCGATCTCGACGAGCAGATAGCCCGCGTGCAGGTTCTGGTTGTAGCGGCTGCCGACGGTGGAAAGCGGACGCATCAACCCGTCGTAGCGGGCGGTGAGTGCCTTTTGCCACTGCGCGGCGAGCGCGAGGTTTTGCTGCCAATATGGGTTGGGCAGTGCCTCGGTGGACAGCACGCCCGCGATGATCATCATCTGCGCCGCCTTTTTGCCGTCGACGGTGACGGTGGGCTTGACGAGCCCGTTGCTGCCGCTCATCAGCGCATCGCGGTGCAGGTCGAGCACCACCTGAATGGTCGGGTGCTGTTTTAAGATACTCTGCACCGTCTTGGCCGAGCGGGTGTACGCGCCCGAATAGGGCGAATCGTGCACCGTGGTATCGTGGATGGCGGCAATGCCCTGCTCGGCGAGGGCTTTCACCACCGCATCCCCAACCGCACAGACGTTGCGCGCGTGATCGGTCGTGCGGTCGCGGTCGGCGGCGTTATAATATCCCGCGTCGTAGGTCATATACGCCTCGGTGGTGTGGGTGTGGATAATGAGAACCTGCGGCGCGTCGGTGTCGGTGAATTTCGGGGTGAGCTTGCTGGACAGCGCGGCGGCGATGTCAACGGCTTTGCCGCTGCTGTTGCGCGTGGCGATGCCGTGGGTGCGGGTGTCGCCCGTGTCCAGCTTTTGCGTGAGCACCTTGCCGCCGCTGCCGTCCTCTTTCGGCGCGGCGACGACGGGAATCGAGTCGTCCTCATCGGGCGGCAGGATGGCGGTGTGATCCTCGGCGTTCGGCGCTGCGGACGGCGGCTGTATCCCGCCTGATTGCGCCACGCCGCTCGGTGCGAGCCGCTCGCCGAGCACCTGCACGGCGTTATGCGGCTGCTGCAGCCCCGCGGCGAGCAGAGCGGCGGTGTGTCCCATCCGCGCCCAATTAAACGGCAGAGCACTCGCCGCGGCGATCGCCGTAACCGCCGCTACGATCTTTGCCCCCGCCGCCAGACGGCGCAAAAGCGCGGCGCGTTGTCCCTTCACCGACATCACTCCTTCGAAAAGTCTTGCAGTATACTATATGTCGGCAAAATTCCCGTTATGCCGCTGAAAATAGCGGTTGATTTATTTTGAGAGATGGTATATAATACTATGGTAACCATAGTAGCCGTACGCTTTGGGGCATACGGGCGGACGGGTCCTGTGCGACGGTGCGCCGTGAACCATGTCAGGCGGGGAACCGAGCAGCATTAAGCGGTTGTGTCCGTGTGCCGCAGGTAATCCGTTCGTCCGTATGCCCGAGACCGTACGGCAAAATTTTTGTGAGGAGTTGAGAGCGTGTACCAAGCCTTATATCGCAAATGGCGCCCGCAGACCTTTACGGACGTTTGCGGGCAGGAGCTCATCACCACCGCGCTCAAAAACGAGATTAAAAACAACCGCCTGTCCCACGCCTACCTGTTTACGGGTTGTCGCGGAACGGGTAAGACCACCTGCGCGAAGATCCTTGCCAAGGCGGTCAACTGTGAGCATCCCGTCGACGGCGACCCGTGCAACGCGTGCGCGACCTGTCGCGGCATCGACGACGGTTCGGTGCTGGATGTGACCGAGATCGACGCGGCGTCCAATAACGGCGTCGACAGCATCCGCGACCTGCGCGACGAGGTGGCGTTCACCCCCGTCGTCGGCAAATACCGCGTATACATCATCGACGAGGTGCATATGCTCTCCGCGGGCGCGTTTAACGCCCTGCTCAAAACGCTGGAAGAGCCGCCCGCCCACGTCATTTTCATCCTCGCCACCACCGAGGTGCACAAGCTGCCCGCGACCATTCTCTCGCGGTGCCAAAGGTTTGATTTTAACCGCATCGCGCCCGAAGCGATCGCCTCGCGCGTGAGTTTTGTCGCGACGCAGGAGGGGCTCGCGATCACCCCCGATGCGGCGATGCTGCTCGCCCGTCTCGCGGACGGTGCATTGCGTGATGCGCTTTCTCTGCTTGATCAGTGCGCGTCGGGCAATACCACCATCGACGCCGCCGTGGTGGCGACCGCGACGGGGATGGCGAGCCGTGAGGCGCTGTATGCGCTGACGGAATGTGTCGCGCGGCGGGATGCCGCGGGTGCTCTCGAGGCGGTGGACACTCTCTATCGTTCGTCGAAGGATATGGAGCGGCTGTGCGCCGAGTGGATCGGCTACGTTCGCAACCTGATGGTGCTGAAAAGCGTGCCCGACGGCGGCGAGCTCATCATCGCTGCGCCTGAGGAGCTCGAGCAGATGCAGGCGCTCGCGCGCACGCTGGAGCTGCCCGCGATCCTGCATATGATGGAAGTGCTGCAGACCGCGCTCGAGCGACTGCGCGGGGGCGTTGTCCGCCGCGTGGAGATGGAGATGGCGGTGCTGAAATTGTGCGACCCCGCACTGGATAACACGCAGGCGGCGCTGCTCTCCCGCATCAGCGAGCTGGAAAAGGCGGTTCGCGCGGGTGGCGTAGTGGAAAGCGCTGTGCAAACCGATGCGGGCGGGCCTTTGCCTCCCTCTGACGAGGGAGGTGCCCGAGCGACAGCGAGGGCGGAGGGAGAGATGAACTTTGCGCAGACTACCCCTCAGTCGGCTGACACCGACGAGCCGCCTCTGCCCGAACCCTCTGCGCAACCTACAAATGATGCCCCCGCCCCCGCTCCCGACGAGGAGATTCCCTTTGCGAAATGGGGCGAGGTACTGGAGAGCCTGCTGACCTCCTGCCCGCCGCTCTATGGCGTGCTCGCACAGTCGCAGGCGGTACTAAAGGGCGAGATGCTGCTCATCTGCACCGAAAACGCGCTGTTTAAGGAACTGCTCGCGCAGGATAACAATAAGACGATGCTCGCCGATGCGATCCGACAGGTCGCGGGCAAGACCTATCGACTGGGTCTGCGCCGCACCGTCACGGTGCAGAAAAACACGGAAGACCCCCTCTCGCAGTTGCTGGCCGCCGCGCGTAAAGCGGACGTGCCCGTCAGCGAGGATTAAGTTAAAGGAGATATACGAATGAAAGCAAATATTCCGAAGGGAATGGGCGGTGGCCCGAATAATATGCAGGCGATGATTCGCCAGGCGCAGAAGATGCAGGACGATATGGCGCGCGTACAGCAGGAGCTGGAAGCGCGGGAATACGTCGCTACCGCTGGCGGTAACGCCGTAAGCGCGACCGTCAACGGCAAGCATCAGCTGACCGCGCTTAGCATTCAGCCCGAGGTCATCGAGCCCGATGATGCCGAGATGCTTGCCGACCTCGTGATGGCGGCGGTTAACGAGGCCCAGCGCAAGGCCGCGCAGGACGCGGAGCAGTCGATGGGCGCGGTTACCGGCGGGATGAATATGCCGGGGCTGTTCTAAAGATGGGCTATGCACTGTTGCCGCTTGAGCGGCTGACCGAACAGCTCGAGCGCCTGCCCGGCATCGGACGCAAGTCCGCGGCGCGGCTGGCGTTTCACCTGCTGTATATGCCTCGTGCGGACGCCGATTCGCTGACAAAAGCGATCGCCGACGCGCGGGAGAATATTCACGAGTGCCCCGTGTGCTGCAATCTCACCGACGCCGAGCAGTGCCCCGTGTGCGGGGACGCGCGCCGTGACCGCACGGTCATTTGCGTGGTGGAGGATCCGCAGGACGTGCTCGCCATCGAGCGCACGCGGGAGTATAACGGGCAATATCACGTGCTGCACGGCACCATCTCCCCGATGGACGGACGTGGCCCCGAGGCGCTTCGTGTGAAAGAATTGCTTCGCCGTCTGGCGGACGAGGGCATCACCGAGGTGATTATGGCGACCAACCCGACAGTGGAGGGCGATTACACCGCGATGTATTTGTCGCGCCTGCTCAAACCACTGAACATTAAGGTCACGCGCCTTGCCTACGGCATTCCTGTCGGCGGCGACCTCGAATACGCGGATGAGGTCACCCTCACCCGCTCCCTCGCCGGTAGAAGCGAATTGTAAACCAACGGAAACAAGATAGGCCCCCTTGCCGCACATCGCTGCAGCACGGTGGCTATTGGAGTTCGCGTTGCGATGTGCTCGAATTGCTTACGCAATTCCGAAGTTTCATAAGGCCCCCTTGTGTAAAGGGGGCTGCCGAGCGAATGCGAGGCTGGGGGATTGTAAAAGACAATCCCTCCGTCTGCGGCTACCGCCGCAGCCACCTCCCTTTGCACAAGGGAGGCTTTGCACGATTTCAACCCATCTTATTGGAGGTGATCCGCGATGGCGGACCACAAGAAGCAAAATAAAACCATTGCGGAAAACCGCAAGGCATTCCACGAATATTTTATTGAGGAATCTTTCGAGGCAGGCATTGAACTGTGCGGCACCGAGGTCAAAGCGTTGCGCCAAGGCGGCGTCAACCTCAAGGACGCGTGGTGCAACGTGGTAGACGGTGAAATGTTTATCAACGGTATGCACATTAGCCCCTATGAGAAAGGCAATATCTTCAACCGCGACCCGTTGCGCGTGCGCCGACTGCTGATGCATAAACGAGAAATTATGCGCCTGTTTGGTTTGCTCAAACAGCAGGGCTATGCGCTTATTCCGTTGTCGTTGTATTTCAAAGGCAGCCGCGTTAAAGTGCAAGTGGGCTTATGCCGCGGCAAGAAATTGTACGACAAGCGCGAGGATGCCGCGCGGCGGGATATGCGCCGCGAAGCCGAGCGCGCACTCAAAGAACACAACGCACGATAAGAAATAAACAGCAGCAGGCTCGTTTAAGCCTGCTGCTGTTTATTTTTGTGTTTTGTCAAAACGACTTTCTAAAACCGAGATAATCTCTTTTGCGTAAAAGGCGTTATCCGAATCGCTTTCATAACAGTTACGCAAAAGATGTAGTAATTCTTCGGTTGAAAGACATCGCAAATATCCGATAACTGAATGGCTTTCTTCCTCTTCACGTGTTGGTCTCATTTTGCGCCCTCACATTTCGTTATGGGGATTATATCCCCTTAATAAAAACGATTATAACCCCCATAATAAAACCTGTCAAGTGGGGGTGTAAAAATGATTCGGTTTGACAGATTGTGGGAAACGATGAAAGCAAAAGGCATCAGCACTTATCAGTTGCGCGAGCGTTGCGGTATTGACAGCAAGACGGTGCGCCGTTTGAAGGCAAATGACAATATCGAGACGAAAACGCTGAACAAGCTGTGTGATGCGTTGGATTGTCGTTTGGAAGATATCGCCGAGTTTGTAAAAGAATAAAAATTTGCGTGCATAGAACATAACGCACGATAAAAAGCAAAAAGTAGCCGACTCGTCGAGTCGGCTGCTTTGCTTTTTTCCCTCTTTTTTCGTACATCTTTATACAAAAAACCGTTAAAAACATAAAAATTGCGATTTTTTTAACAATTATCAAAAATTATCGAAAAAAGACTGGAAAACCTGCGCGAAACGTGCTATAATTTTATACGGCGTAGTCTGCCCGTTTGCAAGAGGCGGACGGGTGGCGCTATACGAACATTCTGTAAGGAGGACAAAGGCAAATGCAAAAGAAAATCAGCTCGATTCCCTTCTCCGGAACACCCGAGCAGGAAGCCCAGCTCAAAGCGGTCATCGATGCGAACAAGCACGACCCGACCCGCGTGATGGGCGTCATGCAGGAGGCGCAGGGGATCTACGGCTATCTGCCGATCGAAGTACAGCAGATGATCGCGGACGGTATGGGGGTGCCGCTGGAGAAGATCTACGGCGTCGCGACCTTCTATGCGCAGTTCGCGCTGTCCCCGAAGGGTAAGTACAACATTTCCGTGTGTCTGGGTACCGCCTGCTATGTTAAGGGTGCTGGCGATATCATGGATAAGCTCAGCGAGCGTTTGGGCATCGGCGCGGAGGAGTGCACCCCCGACGGAAAATACTCGCTGACCGCTTGCCGTTGCATCGGCGCGTGCGGTCTGGCCCCTGTGTTGACCGTCAACGAGGACGTTTACGGTCGACTGACGGTGGACGATGTCGACGACATCCTCGCCAAGTACGCGGATTGATCCTCTATTAAATTGTAAAGGAACAAGCCACTATGAAGATCTGTACTATCCGAGAGCTGCTGGATGCACAGGTGCTGGTCGGTGAGGAAAACCTTGGTCGGCACGTGTATTCCGCCTGCGGCAGCGATATGATGAGCGATGTGCTCGCGTATGTCAAGGACCAAGCCGTTCTGATGACGGGTCTTGTCAACGCGCAGGTCATCCGCACCGCCGAGATGATGGATATGGTATGCATCGTCTTCGTGCGATCCAAGCAGCCCACCGAGGAGATGCTGCGCCTCGCAGAGGAGAGCGGCATCGTCGTGATGAGCACCGCTAAGCGGATGTACGAGGCGTGCGGTATTCTGTACAGCAACGGTCTCGTCGGCAACAAGGTACGGGAGACGGCGGTATGAGCGAAGCGCTGTCTTTTCGCTTTGATGTGGACGGAGATGACTTCACCTGTGCCGGTCAGGCGTCGGTACAGGTCAAGAAGAACCTGCGGCGGTTAGGATTACCGCCGGAGCTCATTCGCCGCGTTTCCATCGCGATGTATGAGGGTGAGATCAATATGGTCATCCACGCAGGCGGCGGCCAAGCCGAAGTGCGCGTGGAGCCGGATGCAATTGAAATCATCCTGGAGGACCACGGTCCCGGCATCGCGGACATCGAACAGGCGATGCAGGCAGGGTTTTCCACCGCCCCCGACAGCATTCGCTCGCTCGGGTTCGGCGCGGGTATGGGTCTGCCGAACATGAAACGCTATACCGATCATATGGAGATCGAATCGACCGTCGGTGTCGGCACGCGCATCACGATGCGGGTCAACCTCGACGGCTAAACCGAGGTGTATGAGATGAAACCATACGAACATTCGGTTTTCTTGGACGAACATAAGTGCACCGGTTGTACCACCTGCTTGCGGCATTGCCCGACGGAGGCTATCCGCATCCGCGACGGACACGCGGTCATTAACGAGGCGCGCTGCATCGACTGTGGCGAGTGCATCCGTGTCTGCCCGCACAAGGCGAAAAAGTCGCGGCGCAGTAAGCTGGACGCGATGGACGGGTACAAGTGGAAGATCGCACTTCCCGCCCCGACGCTGTACGGCCAGTTCGACAATCTCGACGACATAGACTACGTGCTGAACGGTCTGTTGCGTATCGGGTTTGACGAGGTGTACGAGGTGTCCAAGGCGGCGGAGCTGGTCTCCGCCTACACGCGGTTTTACTTAAACACCGAGGGCGTGAAGAAGCCGGTCATCAGCTCGGCTTGTCCTGCGGTGATGCGGCTGATTGCCCTGCGGTACCCATCGCTGTCGGAGAACGTGATGCGTATGCTCCCTCCGATGGAGATTGCCGCAAAGCTCGCGCGCGAAAAGGCGCAGCGCGAGCACCCCGAGTTAAAGCCCGAGGAGATTGGCGTCTGCTTTATCTCCCCCTGCCCTGCAAAGGTGAGCTATGTGAAGAACGGCTTCGGCGACTACGAGAGTCAGGTCGACGTCGTGGTATCCATCAAGGACATCTATTTCCTACTCATCAACGCAATGTCCCACGACGACACGACAGAATCTCTGTCCGAGTCGGGGATGATCGGCATCGGCTGGGCGCGCTCGGGCGGCGAGGCATCGGCGCTGTTTAACGACAGCTACCTTGCCGCGGACGGCATCGAGAATGTCAACCGCGTACTCGACCAGATCGAGAACGGCAACATTCCGCAACTCGAATTTGTGGAACTCAACGCCTGCACCGGCGGCTGTGTCGGCGGCGTGATGACCATTCAGAATCCGTTCATCGCCAAGGCGCGTTTGCAGAACCTGAGACGGTATCTGCCCGTCAGCCAGAATTTCCTCTCCCCCGACGAGCAATACATTCCCGAGGGGTATTTCTTCGACGAGGTGCCCGAGTATCGCGGGGTAGCCCAGCTCGGCAACACGATGGCGGAGTCGATGCGGATGATGGCGGATATTCAGGCACTACGCGGCCAACTGCCGGGGCTGGATTGCGGCGCCTGCGGTGCGCCGACCTGCCGCGCGTTCGCGGAGGACGTGGTGCAAGGCAAGGCGAAGGCGAGCGATTGTCTGCTGACAAAGCGCGA
>CAJGCA010000030.1 GCA_904501705.1 Clostridiaceae bacterium
ACGGCCGCCAACGCCGCAGCCAGTGCTTGCTTTCTGCGTTTTTTCACGGTCCGTCCCTCCTTGTTCACATAAATACCATTATCCTATATTATACTCTATAAACGCCCGCACTGTCAACCGCGCAAAAGTGCCCGACGCTCACGGTGATCGGGCAGGTATTTCGCCACCAACGCGTGAAACGCCGCGCTGTGATTATGGTGGCGGATATGGGCGAGCTCGTGCACAACGACGTAGTCGATCGCCTCGGGCGGATACTGCATCAGCCGCCACGAGAAGCAGAGGCTATTCTTACTGCTGCAGCTGCCAAAGCGTTTCTGTGCGCTTGTGATGCGCAACCCTGTGGGGACGAGCCCCATCTGCGCACTGTAGTACGCCACCCGCTGGGGGATGATCTCAGCGGCGAGGGCGCGCAAGCGCACTTCCTCCTCGGGCGTGACCTGCCGCGCGGCCGCCCGCTCAACGCGCTCGCACTGTGAGACGAGATGCCGCGCGATCCAGTCCTCGTGCGAGGTGACAAACCGCTCAATCTCACACATTGCGCATAAATAGGGTGCGCGCACCACCACCCGCAAATCGGCGGTGATCTCCAACCCCAACGTGCGACGGGACGAGCGGATAAGTTCGTAATCAACCACGGCAGCCACCTCACTTTTCCTCTATTTTAGCACACCCATCCGCGCCCTGCAAGCGGGACGCAGAAAAACATTGCACAATGAAGAAGATTATGGTAGAATTCTAAATATATTATCAATATTAAGGACGGTAACGGTATGAAAACGATCGGCATCATTGGCGCAATGAACTCCGAAGTGCGCCACCTCATCGCGCGGCTTGAAAACCCCGAAACCCACAAGATCGCGGGTCGCACCTTTGTGCGCGGCACGCTCGCGGGGTGTGATGCGGTCGTGGTGCAGAGCGGCATCGGTAAGGTTGCCGCCGCCGTCACCGCGCAAATTCTCATCGACCGTTTCGATGTCGGTATCCTGCTCAACAGCGGGATGGCGGGCGGACTGGATTCCCGCCTCGCAGTCAAGGACCTCGTCGTCGGTACCGCCGCCGTCCAGCACGATTTTGACCTGACGGCGTTCGGCCACGCACCGGGGTATATCAGCGGCGAGGACGACACCGTCGCCACCGCTTTTCGTGCAGACGAACAGCTTGTCGCGCTCGCACTCGACGCCGCCGCCGAGGTGCTGCCCACAGGCAGCAAGGCGATCACCGGTGTCATCGCCTCGGGCGATATCTTTGTCGATGACAGCGCGCTGAAATCCCGCATCATCGCCGAGTTCGGCGCTACCGCCGCCGAGATGGAGGGCGCGGCGATTGCCCAGACCGCCGTCGCCAACGGCGTTCCGTTTCTCATCCTGCGCACCATCTCCGACCTCGCCGAGCATCAGGCGAACGTATCCTTCGACGAACTCGAAAAGTACGTCGGGCAGCTTGCCGAGGACATCACCGTCGCCCTGCTCGCGCGGCTCAAAAACGCATAAATTCTCACGTTCAAGGATAGGCTAAAAGAAAAAAGGGTTTTAGCCGATGAACGATGTCTTTCACTTCCCGCCGCCGTATCCGCCGATTCCGTTTCGGCTGCCGAACCGACGGCAACCTTAAGGTGACGCGAGCAATCCGAACCTGCCTCAAAGGGGCATATTTCGGTGCTTTTCGCCCTTTTTTCTTTGATAGGCGCCAGCCTATCGGCAGAAAAGAAGAACAAAAACCCCTCGAAATCTGCTCTCTTTGAGGTCGAAGATTTTAAAAAGAGCGGATTTTAGGTCAACCAAGGCATAAAACGCAGCTAATGCTGACGCATTGGCGAGTATTTTAACGATGGGCGAGCGAAAATCCGCCTTTTTAAAACAGATTCGGATTATTCGTGTCACCTTATCACACAAGGAGACAACACGATGCAACCAACCATCATTCCGCTCAAACACGATATGACCCTCATCCGCCTGTCGGGTGAGCACTACCGCACAAGCCGCCTGACAGCGGTGCTATCAGTGCCGCTTGCGCAGTCCACCGCGGCACAGTATGCCATCCTGCCGGGTCTTCTCACCCACTCCTCCCGCCGTTACCCGACCGTCGCCGCCCTCGCCGAGCGGCTCGACGATCTCTACGGCGCGGCGGTACGCGCGGGGGTCGAGCGCATCGGGCAGTGGCAAACATTGACCTTTTCTGTGCGCTTTTTGCGCGAGCAGTACACCTTCGGCGGCGAGGAGCTCACCGCCGACTGCGCCGAGCTTTTGCTTGACCTGCTGTTCGATCCGCTGCTCGAGGACGGCGCGTTCACCGAAAAGGATTTTGCCCGTGAGCAGCGCTGTCTGCTCGAGCGGCTGCAGAGCGACATCAACAATAAGCGCCTCTATGCCCGTCAGCAGTGCGAAAAGCTGCTCTGCCCCAACGAAGCCTACAGCGTCAACCCCGGCGGCACGCCCGACTCCGTCGCCTCCCTCACCCCGTCGATCGCCGCCGCGGCGCGCGAGCAGCTACTCGCAGGCGCGCGGATCCACTGGATCTACCAAGGCGACGAGAACCCAGACACCCTCATCCGCGCGATCGAGGCGCGCTTCGCGAAGCTCCCCTATCGCCGCGCGGCACAGCTAACAGTGGATAACACCTACGTAATGAAACAGAGCGAAAAGACGGAGGAAATGCCCCTCAAACAGGCAAAGCTGGTGCTCGGCTTCCGCATCGCCGCGAGCGAGCCCGACGGCGACGTAATGGCAGCGCGGCTGATGAATACCCTGTGGGGCGGTAGCCCGTCCTCCCTGCTCTTCCGCCACGTGCGAGAGGAGCAGAGCCTCTGCTACTACTGCGCGTCCTCTTACGACCGCTTCCAAGGGGTCATCCTCGTTGACAGCGGCATCGAGGCCGCCGACGCCGAGCACACCCGTGAAGAAGTATTAAAACAGCTCGACGCCATCCGTGACGGCAACTTCACCGACGATGAGCTCGAGGCGGCGCGCCGCAGTCTTGTGCAGCGTTTCTCGGCGATGAACGAAACCCCCGCCGACCGCGAGGTGTGGACTATCGGGCAGACGATCTACAACCGCTACACCACCCCCGAACAGGCAGTCAGCGACCTGCTAGCCGTCACCCGCGAGGACATCGTGCGGGTGGCCAAGCTCGTGCATTTTGACTCCACCTATCTGCTGCGTCCCACAACAGACCAATGAAAGGACGGCCCGCCATGCAAGCCTTTACCCACCCCTTGACAGGGGATACCTTCTACCGCACGACCCACCCCTCGGGGCTGGACATTCTCGTGTGGCCGCAGGCGCATGCCTGCTCCGCTTATGCGGTGTTCGCCACCCGCTACGGCTCGGTGTACAACACCCTGCCCACCGCCGACGGCGGTATCGAGGTCGTGCCCGAGGGCATCGCCCACTATCTCGAGCATAAGCTCTTTGAAAGTGAAGAGGGCGACGCCTTTACCCGCTTCGCCGAGACGGGCGCGGACGCCAACGCTTACACCAGCTTTGAGCGCACCGCCTACCTCTTCTCCGCAACCGAAAATATTCTCCCCTCGCTGGAGATTCTGCTCGACTTCGTCCAGCATCCCTACTTCACCCCTGAGACGGTGCAAAAGGAGCAGGGCATTATCGGGCAGGAGATTCGCATGTGCGAGGACGATCCCGACCGCTGTGTGCTGTTTAATCTCCTGCAGGGAATGTACCATAACCATCCCGTGCGGGTAGACATCGCGGGCACGGTGGAATCCATCGTGGATATCACCGCTGACCTGCTCTACCGCTGCTACGACCGCTACTATAACCTGCACAATATGGTGCTGGTGGTGACGGGCAAAATCACGCCCGAGCAGGTGCAGGATGCCGCTGATCGGCTGCTGAAGCCCGCACCCGATTTTCCGCCGTCACCCTTCACCGTCGATGAGCCCGCCGAGGTATGCGAGACCTACATGGAGCAGGCAATGCCCGTCGCCGCGCCTCTCTTTTATCTCGGCTTTAAGGAGCCGCCGGGGGAAGCGAGCGCCGTCACCATTGCTGGCGCGCGACTGCTGATGGAGCTGGTCGCGGGCAAGAGTAGCCCACTGTATGCGCGGCTGATGGAGGAAGGGCTCATCAACGAGCAGTTTGGCACGGAATACTTTAACGGCCCCGCCTTCGGCGTATGGCTGTTCGGCGGCGAGTCCGCCGACCCCAAGCGCGTTGAAGCCGAGGTGTGCGCCGAGATCGCCCGCCTGCAGAAAGAGGGCGTCCCGCGCGAGCGCTTCGACGCGCTCAAAAAGGGCGTCTACGGCCAGATCGTCAGCGGGCTGGACGATACAATGAATTGCGGTGAGCTGATCCTCAGCCACCTGCTTGACGGCATCGCTCCGCTCGAGGAGCTCGACGCCCTCGCCGCGATGACCGCCGACGAGATCGACTGCCAGCTGCGCGAGCGCATCTGCGTTGACAACCGCACACTGTCGGTCGTGAAACCCGACGGCAGCGTAAGATAAAGTCGGATAAAATAGGGAGCTTTCCCTATTACATAGAAAGGATGAACGAAATGCCTTCTTTGATGACCCTCGCCCACTACATAGAATTTCCGAAGCTCGACTGGCGTTTTGCACTCGACGACACACTGGTGCAGTTCCGCGTCGGCGGGATGGACTTCACCATCAAGTGGTACGGTGTGATGATCGCCATCGGCTTTATCCTCGCGTTGATGTACGGTCTTTACCGTGCAAAAGATTTCGGTCTTGATCCCGATCGGATGATCGACATCGCCCTCATCACCACCCCCATCGCCTTTGTCGGCGCGCGGCTGTATTACGTCTTTTTCAGCGCCGACGTTGCCGCCTACCTCGCCGATCCCATCTCGATCCTGGAGATCTGGAACGGCGGGCTCGGCATCTACGGCGGCGTGATCTTCGCCTTTGTGTTCGGTCCGCTCATCTGCCGCTGGAAGAAGCAGAGTCCACTTGCGATGATGGACATTGCCGCGATGGGCTTCCTCATCGGACAGGCGTGCGGTCGCTGGGGCAACTTCTTTAACCAAGAGGCGTTCGGCGGCAACACCGATCTGCCGTGGGGTATGACCGGCGATATGATCCAAGCGGGTATTCACGGCAGCGGCTACGACACCACGCTGCCCGTGCACCCCACCTTCCTGTACGAGTCGCTGTGGTGTATCCTCGGCTTCGTACTGCTGCACATCATCTCGAGACGACTGTACAAGTTTAAAGGGCAGCTCTTCTGCAGCTATATCATCTGGTACGGCGTCGGCCGCTTCTTCATCGAGGCCACCCGCACCGACAGCCTGATGATTGGCACGATGAAGGCCTCTCAGCTCGTCGCGATCCTCGCGATCATCGGCGGTGTACTGGGACTGTGGTTCTTAAATCGCCGCGCACAGGCGTTACCCAAGACGCTGGTCGCCGACGGCGATACCACCCTTGATCTGCCCACCGAAACGCACAAAGAAACCGACACAAAACCCCAAGAGGAGGAAGCAGACAATGGCAACGAGAATTGACGGAAAAGCGATCGCCGCGGACATTCGTCGCGAGATCGCCGAACAGGTAATCGAACTCAAAAAACAGGGCATCACCCCCGGTCTGGCGGTGATCCTGGTCGGAGATGACCCCGCCTCCTGCACCTATGTGCGCAACAAGACCAAGGCATGCGACGAAGTCGGCTTCTATGCCCGCCAGATCAATATGCCCGCCGACACCACGCAAGAGGAGCTGCTCGCGCAGGTCGAAGAACTCAACGCCGACCCCGCCATCCACGGCATCCTCTGCCAGCTCCCCCTACCCCGCCACCTCGACGACAAGGCGGTCATCGCCGCCATCTCCCCCGACAAGGACGTCGACGCGTTCCACGCGGCGAATGTCGGGCATATCATGATCGGCGATCACCGTTTCCTGCCCTGCACCCCTGCAGGCGTGATGGAGCTTATCCACCGCACGGGCGTGTCGGTGGAGGGTAAGCACTGCGTCGTCATCGGGCGTAGCAATATCGTCGGTAAGCCCATGGCGATGCTGCTGCTACACGACAACGGCACCGTCACCATCTGCCACTCCCGCACCAAGGACCTCGCCGCCATCTGTCGGCAGGCGGACATCCTCGTTGCGGCGGTCGGTAAGGCGAAATTCGTCACCGCCGATATGGTCAAAGAGGGCGCGACCGTCATCGACGTCGGCATGAACCGCGACGAGAACGGCAAGCTCTGCGGCGATGTGGACTTCGACGCGGTCGAGCCGATCGTCGGCGCGATCACCCCCGTGCCCGGCGGCGTTGGTCCAATGACCATCGCGATGCTGCTCAAGAACACCCTCACCGCCGCCGAGGCGTGCAAATAATCCTCTGCAAATTAAAAGCCGAGCCTCGCGGGGCTCGGCTTTTTTGCCGCTTACCTGCCCGAACCGACCGAACAGGCAAATTTACTTGCCAACTCCGCGAAGAATGTGCTAGGATGTTGGCAGAAAGGAGGCGCGCTATGAAATGCCGCATCATCATCGACGAACACCGTGAAGAAGAGGTGATCGTCTACGCCCACGAACGATCCGCGCTCGTGCAGCAGATCGCGCAGCTGGCGACCGACGAGGGCTTTTCGCTCATCGGCTACCGCGACCGAGAGGCTGTCCCGCTCACCCCGAGCGAGGTCATCTGCTTTACCCTCGAGGACGGAAAGGTCTACGCCGTCACCGACCGCGAGCGGCTGTGGATCAAGAGCCGGCTGTATCAGCTCGAGGAGCATCTGCCCGAACAATTCGTGAAGCTAAACCAATCCTGCATCGCGAATGTCCGCCGTATCGCCCGCTTTGATACCTCGCTCGGCGGGGCACTGACGGTGATCTTCCAAAACGGGCAGCGGGACTACGTCTCCCGCCGTCAACTCAAACACATCAAAGAAAGGTTAGGGTTATAATATGAATACTTACGTCAAAACGTTTCTCCACCGCGGATTGCTGTTCGGTGGGTTTGGGCCCATCGTTGTCGGTATCGTCTACGCCATCCTGCAGGCAACCGTCGCCGACTTCGCCGTCACGGGCGGGCAGGTGTTGCTCGCCATCGTGTCCACCTACCTGCTCGCGTTTTTGCAGGCGGGGGCGACGGTATTTAACCAGATCGAGCACTGGCCGCTCGCCAAGTCGCTCTTATGCCACTTTGCAACGCTGTATGCCGCCTACACGCTGTTCTACGTCGGTAACACCTGGATCCCGTTCGAGCCGACGGTGCTGCTCATCTTCACCGCGATCTTTGTCGGCGGGTATTTCCTCGTCTGGGGCATCGTCTGGCTATGCATCAAAACCGCAAGCAAGAAGATGAACAAAAAGCTCAATTAAAGGAGGACGGCAGGAAATTTTCTCCTGCCGTCTTTTCTTTTTCGCTGCGGTGTGGTACAATGAGAAAAACAACCGTCGAAAAGAGGTTTTTACGATGAAAGTTCTGATGATCAACGGCAGTGCCCGCGTCGGCGGCAACACCGCCATCGCGCTCGCCGAAATGGAAAAGGTGTTCGTCAAGCACGGCATCGAGGTCGAGACCGTGCAGATCGGTCAGCTCCCCATCCGCGGCTGTATCGAATGCGGCAGCTGCTTTAAGACCGGCAAGTGCGCCATCGACGACATCGTCAACAACGAGCTCGCCGCCAAATTTGAGGCGTGCGACGGTCTCGTCGTCGGCAGCCCCGTGTTCTACGCGGCGGCGAACGGAACGCTCGTGTCCCTGCTCGACCGCCTGTTCTATTCCACCCATTTCAACAAGACGATGAAGGTCGGTGCATCGGTCGCGGTCGCACGCCGCGGCGGTTGCTCCGCGACCTTTGACCAGCTCAATAAGTATTTCACCATCGCGGGGATGCCCGTCGCGCCGAGCCAATACTGGAACAGCGTGCACGGGCGCCGCGTCGGTGAGGCGGCCGAGGACGGCGAGGGACTGCAGACGATGCGCACTCTCGCGGAGAATATGACCTTCCTGATGAAGAGCATCGCCCTCGGCAAGGACGCCTTCGGTCTACCCGAAAAGGAGCCGCAGATCCGCACGAATTTTATACGGTAACACAAAGAGCCTCCCGATTGTGGCACCCTCCGTAAGGAGGTTGCACCAAGGTGTGGCTCTTGTATCAAAAATAAATAATTGATTTCATTAAGCGGTATAGCTATTAGCTATGCCGCTTTTTGTTATACACCTTTTTCAAAGTGTGTAACCCACTATGACACTTTCAAATCAAAGTGTCATTTTTATTAATACAGAAAAAGGGAGAATACTTCTTTACGAAGTTTCTCCCAATGCTTTTAAAATGTTATGGCAATGCATTTAAGGTCTTTATAGAGAAATATTTAATCTTCTCTAGAAAGACCGTATAAATTTATTTCCATTCCCAAATGGTATATACAAACGGACAATGGTTGAAAATTAACATCACCTAAAATAGTATTTATAACGGTGTTGGTATAATTTAATATGCTGTCTATTAATTTGTCTTTGTTTTTTTCAATATCGGCGTATTGCTCTTCTGTAAAGATTATGCTTATGTATCCGTATGAACTGCTAAAAACATACTCCGGATGATGAGAAGTTTCTTTAACAATTATATCGGTAATTTCTTGCTTATGCTCTCTGGTAAAGTAAGAGTAAAATGTGTGGTCGATACGCTTTAATCCAATGGGCATTTGTGGGTGGTAAAACTCATCAAGGTTTAAATTGAACAATTTACAAGTTTCATACCATAACGGGATTATTTTTTCTTTGGTGGAATCATTGAGCATTTCTCGTGTTCCAAAATCCACTTCATATTCGTTATAATCTTTTTCATTTGTCACGTATATGCACATATATGGTATGTTCCAATGGGGATGTTGAAATTTTGGGTCTGCAACTACCGAAAATATATTAACTCCGTTTTGTTTGCATTGTTCCTTGAAATATTCAAAACAATCATCATCTTTTTCAAATAAGTCTAAAACATATTCTTTCATATCAGCATATTCTTTTTTTATCATTAATTATCACCTACTTGAAAATGATTATAGTTTAATTATATCGTGAATAAATCGCTTTTTCAATATTAAAGTTATTATGATTTGAGTGTTATTATATTCACTTTGAAACTCGCCTTTAGGCGAATAAGAGGCACACTTCCTTACGGAGTGTGCCTCTTGGGAGGCTCTTTGTGTTAATCATTATATGGTGTGTCTTCGTAACCGTCGTTCCGCAAGCGAACAACCATCTTATCCAATATCGTTTGGCATACACGCTTAAACCAACGCCGCTCACCAAAGAGGTCGACCAACATCGGACTGACCGCGTAATACAAACGGATAAATGCTTTGCCGCGGCGGCTGTTTGAAAGAGCGAAATCACGATAGCGGCGAAGCACCCAGACAGGCGGGCAATCATACGAACCGTAAACGCAGGTCGCGACATAGCAGCCTTTGCTCTTTTGCGCGCGCGGCTGTGGCGAAAAGATTGCCGTGTCCGCAGTCGTGCTTTCGTCGCGGAAATGATGCACTCGCACCGTTTCCGCCTTTTCGAGCAATTCGTGTATTTTTCCTTTGATATATTCCTCATTCACGCCATAGGATGTCCACAGCTTTAATATCGGTATTCCTGCTTCTTCACAGATTTTTTGCACCTTCTCATCTCGTTCTCTGCGATCGGGATTCAGATGCGTCTGATCGTTGATCTCCACGACGATTTTCGGCCGATACTCACCGTCCGTTATCAAAAAATCTACATTCCGAAACAGTTCATTCTGAAAACGGGCCCCATCCGTGCGCTTAATAAATGAAGCTAAGTTAATCTGCGGAAAAACACAATATCCTTCCGGCACAGAAGCGCGAATCGCGTCAAAAAAAGCCTGCTCCGACTTACTGATCAATGCTTTTTTGAGATCATACAGATACGAATCATTGTCGATGTCAGCCAAAGGCGTCGGGCAAGGGCTCGCTGTATAATGCCATTGCCCACACACGACGCATTTGATGATTTCTCCTTTTTCTTTTTTTATATTGCACGCTCGGCAAAGAGGATATTTCCCGCTTTCTGCGCCGCACACTTTACATTTCATACACATTCTCCATTCACCGATTAAAATCATAGCCATAAGGATAATACCATAAATTAACAATTGTTGCAATAGTGAATACTTCCCTAAATATCAGCGGCAGGGAGATGATCTCCCTGCCGATTTTTGTTATGCAATCGTGATCGGTTCCTTGACCTTTTTCTTCGTGCAAAGATAGTACATCGCGTAATAGCCGACGATGTACACCAAAAACAGCACGACCACCCCGAGCGGGTAGAACACCGGATGCCCGCCAACAAGATTATAAAGAATGTCGTACGGCGTGCCGTCCCCCCGCATCAGGAACATATAGTTGTAATCAAGCGTAATGTTGGCAACATACGCCGCCACACAGAAGCCAAGCAGAATAACAAAGGTAATGACAATGTTGCGCTTCTTCATACTCGCCATACCTGCAATGAGGATGTACAGCGAGGCAAAGCCCGCGATCGTGTGGGTGATGCCGGACACGACATTGGGGAAGGACAGCACGGGATAAGCGTTGTAGTTCTGCGCAGCACCAAAGGTGCCGAGCAGCGCGCCGAGAATGCCGAAGATCACCACAAAATCCAGCGACGCTTCCTTCAGCCTGCCCTTGGAAAACGCCGCGAGCGGGATGGTGATGAGCTGAATGCTGCACAAAAACAGCGGCAACATCGTCCGCCAGCTCGACGGATCCTCAACGCAGCTAAACACGATCTTAAACAGCTCGAAGCCGTCAATGAGCAACGCTGCCGCGATGAGAACGCCGTTTTTCGCCTTGTCGTCTGCAAGGCGATAACGCCGCCCGAGCACGACCGCCAACACCACCATCGCTACCACAAGCGAGGTGACAAACGTCAGATGCTGCCACGACATAAACCCTTCCGCCGTACGCGCAAATCCACCAATGCCGAAAAACTCCCGCATGTTGCTCACCCTTTTCCATATTTTTGCTACGCGAAATGTGTCGAACGAGTAAATTATAGCAAATTAAAAAAGAAGTGTATAGTCTTTTTTAATGACAATTTTGTAACCTTTTGCGTAAACAGACGGCTTTTGTCTGTTTATAGATACCATCTTGCTCTGTTACAGAAAAAAGGAAAGCGTCTGCGAAACCAATGATTTCGCAGACGCTTTGGTCGAAGTGCGGAGACTTGAACTCCGTGCCTCCTGGTCCCAAACCAGGCGCTCTACCAGGTGAGCTACACCTCGAAATATTTGGTTGTTGAACACTATTAATGACGCCTGCTTTGGTCCCCCTCTTGCGGTCCCCGAAGTTTTGTTTCCTCGCTCTCGCTCGCAAAACTTCGACCGCTGCGCCAACCCTTGCTCGCTGTTTCCGCCACCGGCGGCGCTCGCAAGCGTTGCCCAAACCAGGCGCTCTACCAGGTGAGCTACACCTCGAAATATTTGGTTGTTGAACACTATTAATGACGCCTGCTTTGGCCCCCCTCTTGCGGTCCCCGAAGTTTTGTTTCCTCGCTCTCGCTCGCAAAACTTCGACCGCTGCGCCAACCCTTGCTCGTTGTTTCCGCCACCGGCGGCGCTCGCAAGTGTTGCCCAAACCAGGCGCTCTACCAGGTGAGCTACACCTCGAAATATTTGGTTGTTATTATTATTTCTATTTGCGCATGGTGGGATTTTACCACAAAATCGCCGACAAGTCAAGGCTTGTCGACGGTTTTACTATCACCCAAAAGCAACGAGAGCTGTTCTTCAGTGACAGTGGCGTTGAGCACGTCTAAAAGGCGGTTCGCCGACAGATTTTCGGGCAACTTCAACGCGCGCAGCAGTGCGCGCCGGCGCTGTGCACTGTCCGTGCGCCCGCTCAGACCAAGTTCGTACAGATCGCCCTTGGTCAAATGCATCTTATCTGCCGCGGGCGCTGCGGCATCCTCAAAGCTCGCGCCCGCTCGCTCCAGTGCGGCGATCACGACGGTATTATCCATCCCCTCGACACCGAGCAAGCCCTCTTTCCCGGGGGCAGACTTGCGCCGCTCCTTGCCCGCGATCGGCGGCACGTACGCGTGGTGCATTTGCTCGGCCGGGATCGCACCGATGAGATGATTGCGGATCAGCATCCCCGCTGAATCGCTGTCGGTTAGTATGATAAGCCCCCGCTCGGCCGCCAGGCGGCGCAGCATTTCCATCTTCTGCTCGTCGCGGAAGATGCCGAAGCCCTCGGTCGACACAACCAACGCATCCACCGCAGAGTGCACGCGGATCTCGTCGTATTTCCCTTCAACCACGATGGCTTGCCATACCCGTTTCACCGAATTCACTCCCTTAGGGTAGAGCGAAATATCCGAACACCGTTTTGAAAAGAGGAATTTTCGCTCTATCTTCGTTAAAATACTCGTAAACCCGCAAGGGTTTACTGCGTTTTTGCCTTGATAGAACAAAAATTCCCTCTTTTCAAAATCGAAGACCTCAAAGCGAGCAGATTTTGAGGGATTTTTATTCTATTTGGGCGAAGCAAGGCTGGCGCCTTGCGAGATCAAATAGGGTGAAAAACGCCGAAATCGGCCGTTTTGAGGCGGGTTCGGATATCTCGTTCTACCCTAACTGCGCACGCGCAATTAAGCGGGAAACCGTCTGCTCAAGCAGCGTGCGCAGATCCTGTCGCCCGAACTTCATATCATTATCCGCCTGCGCGAGGATCGCAAGCGATTCGCGCAACGCCTCAACGCTCATACGACCTGCATCACGCGCGGCATTACGCAGGCGAAATTCCTTGCCCTTATACGACTTAATATCCGCAGCCAGAGACTCTGCCGTCGCACCACCGATCATGGCAATCTTCGCGCGGTATACATCCGCATAGGCGTTTGACAACACCGCCAACACCGGTACGGGGTCTTCGCGTTGCACAAACAACTGGTGCAGCAGTTCGTACGCCTGTTTGGCTCGTCCCTGCAGGATCGCCTTCGACAGATCGAACACCCGAGCCTCTAAATTCTTCGTCCCCATCCGCTCGATCATCTCGCGGGTGATCGCCCCGCCATCCGCGAGGGCGACGAGCTTATCCAGCTCGCACAGCAACAGATTGAGATCATTGCCCGCCTGCTCGACCATCAACCGTGCATCGTCCGCGGCCAACGTACAGCCGCGGCGCTTCGCACCGCCGACCAGCAGTTTCACCACATCCGCAGGGGTCTTGCGAGCAAAGTTCACCACGCAGCCACGCTTCTCCACCTCGGCAAAAACGGTCGTCCAACCCTTCTTTTTATCCGGCTGCACTGTCATCTGCCAAAACACCAACACACAGGTGTCGGGCATCTGCTGCAGGATCTCCGCAAGACGCTCAGCGTGAGCGGCAAGGTCCATATCCCGCACCGTCACGCAGGTGCGCTCTGCCATCAGCGGCAGCGCCTCCACCGCCTCCTCGAGCTGCTCGGGAGTGATCGTCTGTCCGTCGAAGCGGTGCATATTAAATGCGTCATCGGGGTCCCCTACCGCCTGCTTGGCAATGAGGCGGGTATACTGCTCCACAAGGTAGCTCTCCTCGCCGTACAGCACATATACCGAGGCGACAGCCTCTTTAAGCGCTGTTTTCAGTTGTGATTCGTTCATTGCCATCGCTTGACACTCCATTCTCCCCCGCCGCGGGTGGTCAGATACACATTCTCATCGGTCACCGTCGCCATCGGATACGGCAGCCTTGCCGCCGCTACGAACGCGGCTGCGTTATCCTCCTCGGCGAGCAGAATTCCCTGCCCAACCGTCATCTTCTCGCTCTCGCTCGGCGGCTCGCCGACAAAAATCGCACCATCGGCAACACACGCCTTTTCGGGACAGATCGCCAACGTCGTCCCACGGCAGGTGAGCCACCATCCGCCTTCGGCATCCACCGTCAGGATGGTGCCCGTCCACAACGCAATCTCGGCGTTTTTCTCAAGTAGCTGAGCCGACAAATCCAGTCCAACCGCAAACGCGGCATTCTCCGGGATGAGTAGCCGCTTCACAGCAACCTGCTGCATCAGCTCGGTCAGACACGCCGCATCCGGTGTCTCTCCGCCGCCGATGACGACGAAGTCCAGTTCGCCATCACAGGCACGCACGAACGCGTCGCCTGCGTAAATGCCCGCGACATCCTGCGCGATGAGGCCTTGACGGCCGTCCTGCTCAAGCAGCAGCACCGCGCTGTCCACGCGCATCGACACGGTGATAACGGTCGCATCGCGGCGAAGGACTCTATCTGCCCCACAGGCGAGCAACAGCGCCGCCGCGAGAAACGCGAGCGTTCGCCGCAGGATACCGCATTTTATCTTACATAAACATAGTATAACCAATCCGCAGCCGCCTGTCAAATACAGAATCGTCCACGCGCGCTCGGTCGGGAAGGTTGCAATAGGCAGCCTGCCCAACCAATTCGCCACCAACATCAGCCAGCGCACAAGCCAGCCCGCAAGGTACAGTATCCCGTCCGCGAGAAAACTCAGCGGCGGGCACAACGCGAATAGCATCCCTAACCAGCCAAACGCCAGCGCCACGCTCGCGGGTGTGACCGCCAGCAGGTTGGCGATCGGCGACACGACCGACACCTCGCCGAAATAATACCCGAGCAGCGGGGCGATCGGCAGCGTCGCCGCAAACGTCACCGCCAGACCGTCCGCAACAAGCTTCCACAGCCCTAGGCGGTACAGTCGCTCCTGCAACGGTTTGGTTAAGCACAGCACGCCGCCTGCCGCGCCAAAGGACAACTGCAAACCGACATCCAGCAGACTATACGGATTTTGCGCCAGCAATAGAATCAGCGAAAAGCCCATCGAATTAAGCCCGTCGGCGCGACGAGTGAACAGCTGGCCGCCGAGCATGGCAAGACACATCACGCCCGCGCGCACCACCGATGGCGTAAATCCCACCAGCCCCATAAAAAGCACAACAATTATCATCGTCACCACGGCGGCCATCCGACGGCGCGATAACAACCACTGCAGCAGACCATAACCACCGGCCGAGATGACGGATAAATGCAAGCCCGATACCACCAGAATATGCGGCATGCCCGTGCGACGAAATGCCGTCATCGTCGCATCCGACACGCCGGCCTTATCGCCAAGGCAGATGCCCGCAAGCTGGGCGCCCTCCTCGCCGCTCAAACGCGCACGAATCGACGACAGCAACCGCTCACGCAGGGGTGCGAGCACCGCCCGCCACGACTTTCCCGAGGAGACGACCGTCATCGCCTCCTCACCGAATTCGATCGGATAGGCCTGCAAAAACACGCCGTCCGCCCGATAGCTCTCCTGCGTCGAATAGAGCGCTTTCAACTCAACCTCGGTTCGAACCGTCTCGTGCAGCTTCGGCGTTACCTGCTCGTTACAATACAGCAGCACCCGACTGCCTGTCGGCAGCTTGTCCGCGTCGACGATCTCGACGGTGACCATATGCCCCAAGGACGGCAAATCCGTCACCTGCGCGGTGATGCTGTCCTTTGTATGCTCTAAAAGGCGCAGGGGGCTGACCACTAACCACTCATAAAAACTAAACAAGCCGAGAAATGCCACCGCCCACACGACGATATAGATCCATATTGGATGACGAAAGCGCGGCACAAGGCAGGATAGCAGCAGCGCCGCTGCCAAAAGGCACAGCACCCGCGGCGAAAAATATATGCTGAGAAAAGCACAAGCCGCGGCCACCCCGCCCGCGAGCAGCATTCCACGCTTGACCGACCAGTCGGTCGTTGTAAGTAACCGCATAAAAACCTCACGAGAAATCGTATGTAAAACAAACCGGCAAACATCACGTTTGCCGGTCTGTGCGTTATATTACAGCTCCGGATCAGCCTTAATCTCGGTCGGTGGGGTCTCCAGCAGAGACGGGTCGTTCAGGTACTGCTTCATCCGACGGAAGGCCATCGCGAAATAACTGCCGGAGGCGATGCGCTCATCCATCACGACGCCGAGCGGCAAGCACTTCTCGAACACGATCTCGCCGCCCTTGCGCTTTGCCACCTCACGGGTGTTGCCCGCCGCCATCACGATGCTGGTCGTGCCGAAATCGTAGCAATGGTGATAGATGTGGTTGGTGCGGATGCTGGCAAGGTTAGTAAACACCATCGACACGTGGAAGGGGCTCGCGTCGATGATCGCCTTGGGCAGCAGATTGTGCTTATCCGCCCATTTAATCACACACACCGCCGCGCGTAACAGCCCCGGCAGGGAGACCAGCGTATTGATCAGCTTGTCGGTGGAGTTATTGTCTCCCTCGGCGCGGTTGTTGCTGACATACGCCTGAATACGCTCTTCGATATCGAAGATGGTATCGGTCGGCTGAAAATATATCTTGGACATCGTGCCGTTGTCCGCCTCACCGCCCTTGAGCACCACCATACCGACGGCGATCCCATTGCGAGAGTAGGCACGCTTATTAACAATAAAGCGGTTGAGCGCGGGATATTCCGTCACGGCGCGGACATACGCCGCCATCAGCACCGCCATATGGCTGATGGGGGTACCCTCCTTCTTCTTCGCACGAATATACGCCTCCATCGGGGCGAGCGGAATATCCAAAGTAATCGAGTTCATCGAGTCGCTGCGTTTCGCCATCACGTGCGCCGCAATGCGATACATCGGGTCGGTGTGGCGCAACAGTTTTCCGTCAGCTCGGTTCATAAAAACACTCCTAACTTCGTCAGCCTCTTTACCGCAAGGCTGCCCTTAATGAATATATTGTACCATGTTTTTCGACAAAACGCAACCGCTTTCGACAGCACACGCGGTTGACAATCATCGGGGTTTGTGGCATTATAATTCTATCGTATAATAGGAGGGCTTCAATTATGTCCTTGCAAGCACAAAAATCCACGCGGGTCGCCTATGCCGATCTGGTGCGTGTCATTGCCATCCTGATGGTGGTGCTCATTCATACCGCAGCGCCATTGTTCAGCACTTTGCCCACCGACAGCAACGGCTTTGCGGTCAGCGTGCTGCTCGACGGCATCGCGCACGCGGCGGTGCCGTTGTTTGTGATGGTATCGGGCATCTTTCTGCTGGACGAAAAGCGAATGATGTCGGTACACCGTGCCATACGGCATTATGCGCTGCCGCTCGTCGGGCTGTTTTTCTTCTGGAGCGTACTGTATGCTGTCGCCAACAAGGTCGCCTTTCCATTGCTGCTTGAAAACGCCGGAATCAATCTCACGCTGGTGAAAAATTTCGGTGTCTCCGTACTGGAAGGTGCGTATCATATGTGGTATATACCGATGATGGCAGGGTTGTACCTCATTACACCACTGCTACGCACCTTTGTGCGCCGAGACAGTATCCATCTGGTGCGGTGGTTTCTGCTTATCGTGTTTGTGCTGCGGTTTGTGCTGCCGACGGGCATCCGTCTGGTCGCCGCATTCACGGGGATTGATTTCGCCACCGCCTACAACAGCTTTGAGTTGCTCGCCGGATGGGAATATCCCTTCTACTACGTTGCCGGTTGGTATATCGCCAATACGCACCCTGACACATCCACTCGTCGTAAGGTGTACGCCGCAGGTGCGCTTGCATTGGCGATGATGCTCGGCTTCACGGGATGGGTGTCGGCATTCCAAGGCGAGCCCGTCAAAGAGCTGATGGAGCAAAAGAACCTGTTCTGCTGTGTCTATGCGGTCGCGCTGTTCGCGCTCATTACGTGGCAGGGACAGAATCTGCGCGCCAACGCACTGCTCACGCGCCTGTCTGCCCTGAGTTTCGGCGTGTACATCGTGCACGTGGAAGTGCAACAGTTGTATAAGCTCTTTATCCCCTATCGCGGTGGCAGTGCCCTCGTGTACATCCTCGTGCAATGGATAGCGGTTACCGTGGTATCCTTTGCCGCGACGTGGGTGCTGTCTAAGATCCCGCTGCTCAAACGCTCGGTCAGAGCATAAGGGAGAGTTATATGAGAAACACAACGTTATGCTATATCCACAACGATCGTAGGCAGACGCTGCTCATCCACCGCGTGAAGGAAGAAAACGACCTCAACCACGATAAATGGATCGGCGTCGGCGGCAAATTCGAGGACAAGGAAAGCCCCGAGGAGTGCCTGCTACGCGAGGTCAAGGAGGAGACAGGGCTGACCCTTACCGCCTACCGCTATCGCGGCATCGTCACCTTCGTATCCAACGAGTGGGAGACGGAATATATGCACCTGTTCACTGCCGACGGCTTCACGGGGGAGCTTACCCGCTGTGACGAGGGGGTGCTCGAGTGGGTGGACGACGACAAGGTCACCGCTCTGCCGACCTGGGAGGGAGATCGCATCTTCCTGCGCCTATTGAACGAAGACGCGCCCTTTTTCTCGCTCAAATTGGTCTATGCGGGCGACACGCTCACTTATGCCGCCCTCGACGGAAAAGAGATTAAGCAATAACAAAAAGAACGGCTTGCCGATCGTGCACAAGTCCAGTAAAAACGGACAATAGAAAAAAAGAACCCCCTATGGTAGAATTAAAGAAACTACCATAGGGGGAATTTTCATGCCAAGAAGTTACAGACATATTAAAGAATATGAAAAAGAGATATTGGAACTA
>CAJGCA010000031.1 GCA_904501705.1 Clostridiaceae bacterium
ATGAGAGAAATATTACCCAATATTCAAGAAGATAAATTGGATGACATAAAAATTGTTTTAACAATAGATAAAGATGGAGTGGCTAAAACAATGTTCACTGAGATTTCTATGACTATATTGAAAGATAATGGTGATATACACGCCCAAAAGACTTTAAACATGGAATATACATTTAATAAGTTTGACAATGTAGCTTTCAATCTTGAAAACATTGTTTCCCAATACACAGCGGATACCATGTCATAATGTAACGCATATAATTATAAACTTTTACAGAAAATCCTCGGTTTCCACCCAGTTCTTTTTCGGACACGAATGACAAAAAACAAAGCACTTCATCCGAAGTGCTTTGTTTTTTTATCCAAGCCGACAGGCTTGGTATATCATCACGCGTCAGCGTGTATATCATCAACATGGCAAAGTCGTGTTGTATCTCATCACACTTTTAAGTGTGTATCTAAAAAATTGTTGGCTTACTAATCCACCAACAAAAAGAGTTGAGAGTGATAATTCTACAAATCTTTTTGCTGATGTTGTTGAGCAAGATGGTAAAACTTATGTAACTTATTACACTGCCTTTAATAAAACCAATAATATTTTGAATTTAATTTTTATTATAGTATATTTGTTAATAGGTATTTTTGCTGTTATATTCGCCATCACTGATGGGAATAAAATTTATTATCTTCCAGTTTTGCTTTTGGGCATCTTGCTTTTTGGTTATAAATTTTTTACAAACACAAAGGAAGAAAAAAATTCCCCAAAAGATTCCGAAATCATGATAAAAGAACTTCAAAAAAGAGTTGAAGCAGTAAATCTATGGGATAAATAAGAAAATTCTTAGTTTTCAGAGCCCTTTCATTCGTGTCATTAAGTTCAAAACACCCAAAAATCCCGTTCACGTATGGTACGTACTCTTAAGGACATTGTAATCCGGCTTGTAAAACAAAACTATCCGCCCAAAGAAATTTGGGCGGTTTTTCTATGACTTGAACTTTTAGGATAAAAGCGGTATAATCTAACCAACAAATAATAATTCACCCGTAACATAGAAAAACACAGGGGGTGGATTGACAGTCCATTGACCGTTTTCCCTTTATTACCGTAGAATGTAGGCAGAGGTGATCCAATATGACTGATAAAAAAACATTTGGTTCGTTCATAAAACAAAAACGAACTGAGAAAAACTATTCACAAAAAGACTTGGCTGAAATGCTGTATGTAAGCGAAGGGGCCGTGAGCAAGTGGGAGCGAGGTGTGTCCTATCCCGACATTACTTTGATTTCCGATATTTGCCGTATCCTTGATATAAGCGAACACGAATTGATTACCGCCTCAACCGACACAGATTCAAGGAAGATTAAGCGCGAAGCACGGAAGTTCCGTGCAATCCGTAGCGCATGGTTTTGGATTCCGACAATATCGTATGCAGTAGCACTCTTAACTTGTTTTATTTGCAATCTTGCCGTAAACCACACGTTGTCTTGGTTCTTTATCGTGTTGGCTTCATTGCTTTGTGCCTACACTTTCATACCCACAGTTACATCTTTTTTTAAGACGAAAAAACTTCTTGTTTTCTGTGTTACAACTTACCTGTCCCTTTGCCTGCTTTTGTTTACCTGTGCAGTATATACAAATGACCTGTCTTGGTTCTTGACATCCTGTATCGGTGTTTTGATAGGGTATGAATTGTTATTTGTACCCATTTTATTATCGAAAACCAAAATATTTCGCTACAAGTTTGTGATTTTGTTTGCTGTGGCATGTGTTTTGACTATCTTACTTTTGTTGAACATCAATATTTGGCATCCTTTTATGCTTATCTCGGCAATACTTGTTACTTGCTATGCGTTTACACCTGCTATCTTTTGCGCTATTATTTGCTTACTACGTTTTGACGCCTTTCTCAAAGCAGGCATATGTACATTTCTCAGTGCAGTCTTTTATTATTTCACAGGATACGTTACGAATGTGTTGTTTGGCTTAACAGAAAATCACCATCAGGTGAATTTTAACAACTGGGAACAGTGTCTAAGCGGTAATGTTCATTTTATCTGCTTAACATCGTTCCTGTTTATAAGCGCTGTTTTTATTCTAATCGGAATTTTTAGGATTGCAAAAACAAAAAACGATAAACTCCAATAGGCCTAATAGATGAAAATTGTTTGAGAGGGTTTTAGGCACTCCTAACAAGTGGAAAATGTGATATACATTTTCCCTGCTTGTTACGGTGTAAGACAAAATTAAAAGCTGTGTAGAAAATTTCTACACAGCTTTTTTACTGTCCTTTAGAGTACGACTCTTAAGTGGGCGGGATTTTACTTTTTGCCATCCTTGGAAACTTATAATAATGAAAAGTACAAGTTTTTATTGCATTATATTGCCTTTTCTGTTATGATAAGTATATTATTTTCCGAAAAACGCGTATTTTGGAAGGAAGGGTATTATTATGGACGGAAATACGATACAAATCTTGATTGCCATGGTCATTTATATGGCTGTGGTCATCGGCATCGGCGCGATTTATGCAAAGCGCGCTAACAAAAACTCGGAGGAATACTTCCTCGGCGGTCGCTCGCTCGGGCCCTGGGTGACGGCGATGAGTGCCGAAGCTTCGGATATGAGCGGCTGGCTTTTGATGGGTCTGCCGGGCGTTGCCTATTGGTGCGGTCTGGCGGATGCTGCGTGGACGGCAATCGGTCTTGCCGTTGGTACCTATATCAACTGGCTGATTGTTTCTAAGCGGTTGAGACGGTATAGCGTGAGAGCCAACAACTCGATTACCTTGCCGGAGTTTTTCTCTAACCGATTCAGAGAGAAAAAGAAAACCATTATGTTAATTGCGGGCGCTTTCATTCTGATCTTCTTTACCGTGTATGCGGCGAGCTGCTTTGTTACCTGTGGCAAGCTGTTCTCCGCCTTATTTGGGGCCCCCTACGTCGTGATGATGATTGTAGGCGCAGCTTTCGTGCTGCTCTATACGTTGCTCGGCGGATTCCTTGCGGAAAGTGTTTCCGACTTTATGCAGTCGATCGTGATGATCGTGGCGCTTTCCGTTATCGTAGTGATCGGCACATTGCAGGCGGGCGGCATCGACGTTGTGTTGGATAACGCGAGAGGTATCCCCGGTTTCTTCGAATTCTTTGGCTTAGCAACACCGACTGTGGACGCCAACGGTCAACAGATCGTTGAGGCGGGTGTGCCGCTGTTCGGTGAAGCATCGGATTACAGTGTTTTAACCATTTGCTCTATGATGGCTTGGGGCCTTGGCTACTTCGGCATGCCGCAGGTGCTGTTGCGCTTTATGGCGATCCGCAAGGAGGAAGAGCTCAAGCGCTCTCGTCGCATCGCAACCGTATGGGTTGTTATTTCCTTGACAGTTGCAGTGTTTATCGGTATTATTGGTCGTCAGCTTTTCCCGGTTGCTCATCTGACAAAAGGTGCCGCCGAAAACATTTTCATCACGTTGGCGACGAGCTCTCTGCCGGCACTGTTGGCGGGATTTGTGATGGCTGGTATTTTGGCAGCGACGATCAGTTCTTCTGACTCGTATCTTCTCATTGCCGCATCGGCATTTTCCAAGAACATTTTCCAGGGTATCTTTAAGAAAAATGCGACCGACAAGCAGGTTATGCTCGTTTCTCGTGTAACTCTGCTGGTGTTGGCGCTGATCGGTATCGTAATCGCCTTGGATGAGAACAGCGTGATCTTCCAGATCGTATCCTTTGCTTGGGCGGGTTTTGGTGCCACCTTCGGCCCGCTGATGCTGTTCAGCCTGTTCTGGAAGCGTATCAACAAGGCTGGTGCCATCGCGGGTATGGTCAGCGGCGCAGGAATGGTGTTCCTGTGGAAACTGGTCATCAGTAAGCTTGGTGGCGTTTTTGCAATCTACGAGTTATTGCCTGCCTTTATCTTCTCTTCTCTTTGCATTATTGTGGTTTCCTTGCTGACAAAGGAGCCCTCTAAGGAAATTCAAGAGGATTTCGAGGCGGTTCGCAGCGGAAATACTGAGATTGCATAACGCAGCGCGTCGATAAAAAGTACAAACAACAAAGATCCGCTCTCCCTAGAGAACGGATCTTTGTTATTGTTTAACAGTGGAATACTTATTGCACCCTTGCCACTGATATGGTATAATAATAATGATCATTCGAGAGGGGAGATGATATGATGTCTACGCAAACCCTGCCGGATGGCTATCGTGAGATTCTGTCTGTTGATCTACAAAAGGATAAAAAACTCGCGTTGCTGGTCAACGCCGCTGCACTGATCATTGCCGTAGCGATGGTTGTTCCGATGTGCTTTGTTGTGCCGATTACCGCATTGTTCGATTTCTCTGCCGGTATCGCGCAATATATGATCCGTTTTGCGGTGCTTTTCCTGTCACTGATCGCGTATATGGTTCTGCACGAGCTTATACATGGTGTTACGATGAAGCTTTGCGGCACAAAGAAGGTGAAATACGGCTTTACCGGTCTGTATGCTTTCGCCGGCAGCGATGATTACTATGATAAGTGCAGTTACATAACGATCGCGTTGGCGCCGATCATCGTATGGGGTGTTATTCTCGTAATCATCAACTGTCTTGTTCCTGCGCAGTGGTTTTGGGTGGTATACCTTATTCAAGTGACAAATGTCTCCGGTGCGGCAGGGGATATGTATGTCACGCTGAAATTCAGAAAATTTCCAAGAGATATATTGGTGCACGACTGCGGTGTGGCAATGACCGTATACGCAAAACAAGAAGACTTGAGAGGTGTTTATGATGTCTGAAAAGAAAAAAGAACTCATTCGCACGTTGAAATTCGTGCTGTTTTCCATTAGCGCAGGCGTCATTCAAGTCGTCAGTTTTACATTAATGGAGGAGGTATTGCACCTTGTGCATTGGCTTTCCTACCTTGTCGCGCTGATCCTGTCGGTGGTGTGGAATTTTACGCTCAACCGAAAATACACCTTCCATTCCGCAAATAACGTTCCGATCGCAATGTTTAAGGTTGCGCTGTTCTATCTTGTTTTTACGCCCTTGTCGACTTGGTGGACGGCAGTGCTGACGGGTGAGGTGATTGCGTGGAACGAATATCTCGTGCTCATCCTGACGATGCTGGTCAACTTTGTGACGGAGTATCTCTATGACCGTATTATCGTTTTTGGCGGCAGTATTGACACCGCGAAGAACATCCCGGCCGACGAGATGACGGTTGAAGAACGATAATTTTTGTGTTTTCAAAACGCGAGTTGCGCATGTTTTCCGTTCACCAGCGTTCTCTGTAAGCTTAAAAAGGGTGAGCGTGTTGTTATCATAGAGGGCGATCTGCAGGATGCGATCTGTCAGGTCACGCAAGAAAGCTGATAGGAGGATGGAAATGAGAGAGATCCGCGCACAAAGCATCGCAGACGCTGTCAAACGTCTGTGTATTGAAGCGAATTGTCATTTGAGTGACGATCTGAAGACCTGTATCGGCCGTTGCCATGCACATGAGACATGGCCACAGGCGAAGGAAATATTAGAACGGATCATAGAAAACTATGAGATCGCAGATGAGGAAAACGTGCCGATCTGTCAGGATACGGGCGTTGCCTGCGTATTTTTGAAGATCGGGCAGGATGTTTATATCAATGGAGATCTGACGGAGGCTGTGAACGAAGGCGTTCGACAGGGTTATGGCGAGGGCTGTCTGCGTAAGAGTGTCGTGCGTGACCCACTTGATCGCGTGAACACAGACGATAACACGCCGGCGATGCTGTATGTTGAACTCGTACCGGGGGATACGATCGAGATCACGGTTGCTCCAAAAGGCTTCGGTAGTGAGAATATGAGCCGCATTGCGATGCTGGCGCCCTCTGCTGGCCTGCAGGGCGTAATTGATTTTGTTATCAAGACCGTGGAAGAAGCAGGCCCGAATCCTTGCCCTCCGATCGTTGTCGGCGTCGGCATTGGAGGAACGTTTGATAAAGCTGCGTTGCTCGCTAAGAAAGCACTTTTGCGCCCTTTAGACAAGAGGAATACGAGCCCCTTTTATGCGGATCTGGAGGAGAAATTACTCGAGGAGATCAATTGTCTCGGCATCGGTCCGCAGGGCTTTGGCGGCATGACGACGGCGCTGGCGGTCAATATTGAGACAATGCCGACTCACATTGCCGGTCTGCCGGTGGCGGTCAATATCAACTGCCACGTGACAAGGCACAAAACGGAGGTGCTGTGATGGCGATCAACATTACGGCCCCTTTGAGCCGAGAGACTGCGCGAACGCTGCGCGCAGGAGACAGTTGCCTTATTTCCGGCGTAATTTATGCCGCGCGGGATGCAGCGCACAAGCGTCTTTGCGCGCTCATAGAACAAGGAAAAGAATTGCCGCTGGAGCTTCAGAATGCGGTGATCTACTTTGTCGGACCGACCCCCGAAAAGCCCAATCAGATCATTGGCTCGGCCGGACCGACCACGTCTTACCGTATGGATGCTTATAGCCCGTTGCTGATTGAAAAAGGCTTGACGGGAATGATCGGCAAGGGGAAACGTGCCCCCGAAGTGATCGCTGCGATGAAACAGCATGGAGCGGTATATTTTGGCGCCATTGGTGGTTGCGGGGCACTGCTTAGTCGTTGCATCAAAAAGTCCGAGATCATCGCCTACGAGGATCTCGGTGCGGAGGCGATCCGCCGCTTAGAGGTGGAGGATTTTCCGGCAATCGTTGTGCTTGATTGCGAAGGTAATAATTTGTACGAAAGCGGCCGCGAGGCATATCTTTCGCAAATAAAGTAACAAAATCCCGCTGTCGATTACGACAGCGGGATTTTGTTTGTTATAAATCGGATTACAGAAGAGCCTTTCGTCTGCGTGTGCTTTGCGAGAAGGATACGCTGAGCACCAGACTGATGCCGAGATACAGGGTTGCAACCGAGCTACCGCCTGCGCTAAAAAAGGGTAGCGTGATGCCGATAACGGGCAATAAACGAAGGTTCATTCCGAGATTGATGATCGACTGAAAGCCTATGAGAGCCAGCATCCCGACGCACAGGTATGTGCCGAGCGGATCACGTGCATGAATGGCGCAACGGAAAAGCTCGAACAGCAGCAGCGTCAGCAGAATAAGCAGGATCATGGTACCAATAAACCCGAATTCCTCACCGGCAACGGCGAAGATCAGATCGTTGTTGCGGGCAAATAGTGAGCCGTTAGTTGTGTTGAGGTAGCCGGTGCCGGCCAGTTGTCCCGAGCCGATGGCTTTCAATCCTTCGTACTGCTGCCAGCCCGCGGTTTGCAGATACTTCTCCACATAAGGCGGGAGAATGCATAGAATGCGTGCCTTTTTATCCTCGCTCATGACCGACCAGAGTATCGGAACAGCCGCACAGATGCCTGTCAGGCCGATGACATAATACAGCAGATTCACCCCGGCAGCAAACAGCATCGACAAGAAGATCATAATAAATACGATCGCTGTGCCGTCGTCGCCCTGCAAGAATACCAGTCCGATCGGGATCATTGCGTGTAAGCCAAGGAAAAGAACCGTCTTAAAATTGCGGATCTTTTCCTGCACCGACGAAAGGTGAACGGAAAACGTAATAATAAAGGCGATCTTCATCAGCTCAGACGGCTGGAACGTCAGACTGCCGATGCCGAGCCAGGCGGTATCATCGGTGCCGCTAGCGTTAAGACCGAGTGGGGTAAAGGTGAGAAGTACCAGCAGAAGCGACAGTCCTGCCCATATCGGCCACAGTGCGCAGATATCATCGTAGTCGATCTGAGAAATGAACAACGTGGCGATAAACCCAATAGCGGCGGCAATGATATGTGTGGAGGCACCGCTGAAGCCATAGCCGTAACCATGAGAGGCGGAATATACGAGCAAGCAGCCGTAAACGGTGATTGCCAGGCAGAGAATGATTAGGCGCAGATTGGAATTCATTATAAACGCCTGAATGCTTCTTTTAGGAGAACGCAGCTGCATAGCCTCACCTCTTTCTGTTGCAAGAAAAGCAATAAAGTGATAATTATGATGTTACTATTATAATAAACTTTTAAAAAATATGCAAGTTTCCTCTTCTCATATCTGAAAAAATATGTTACAATAATTTGTAATTTAATTGAATTGTTATTGTAACAACTGATTTTTGCCAAATTTCACGAAACGAGGGCTGGATTTTGAGCGTTTATATTTCCCGATCAGTGGAAATGACAGAGGAATACGGCGTGCAATTGTCTAAAGAGTTGAAAAGCGGTGCCGTTGTCGCAATGTTCGGCGGTATGGGAATGGGGAAGACTCAGCTTGTGCGCGGCATCGCCCGTGGTCTTGGACTGGATGCCGAGGTATCCAGCCCGACGTTTGCTTTAGTGCACGATTACGGCGGGGATCCGCCCTTGGTACACTTTGATATGTATCGCATCAGTGGGTGGGAGGATCTGTATTCGACCGGGTTCTTCGATTATCAGGAATCGGGCGCGATCCTTGCAGTTGAGTGGAGCGAAAATATCGAGAACGCTTTGCCCGAGGATGCTATTCGCTTGTATTTTTCCCGTGTAGATGAGACTACGCGTCAGATAGAAAGGAAGTAACATCATGCCGACGATTTTAGCGGTTGATACATCGGCGACACCGGTTTCATGCGCGATACTGCGGGATGATCATGTGCTTGCATCATACTATGTGCATACAAAGTCAACACACAGCCAGACGCTGATGCTGATGATCGAACACGCCTTGCAGATCAACGGGTTAATGATGCATGACGTTGACGCATTGGCCGTCAACAACGGCCCTGGTTCGTTTACCGGCGTGAGAATTGGCGTTTCTGCCGTAAAAGGGCTTGCTTTTACAGAGAAAAAACCGTGCGTTGAGGTTTCAACATTGGCTTCAATGGCCGAGGGCTTTCGCGGTCTGCCGATGGATGTGGTTATTTGCTGTGCGATGGATGCCCGCTGTCAACAGGTATATACGGCGCTGTTCGAAATTCAACCGCGAGGCGGAATTGCGCGATTGTCCGAGGACGAAGCGATTACCATCGATGAGCTGCGTGCCCGTCTTGTTTCTGTAGATAAGCCGATCGTATTTGTCGGTGACGGCGCAAAGATCTGCTATGCAGCCTTCGAGGGTGATTTGCCGAACATTTCGCTCGCACCGCTGTCTGTCCGTTACCAATCGGCCGCCAATGTGGCCGCGGCAGCGATGCACAAGCTCCTGGACAATGATACGGTCTCTGACGTCTCGCTGTTACCGTCGTATCTTCGTTTGCCGCAGGCTGAGCGCGAGCTTCGCAGTCGCCAGGGGTTGAAATGAGCGCGTTGAATCTTAGTCGCTGCGCAGAGCTGCTCAGCGAGTGGTACGCGACTCACTATCGTAAACTCCCGTGGCGTGAAAATGTCGATCCTTATCGTGTCTGGATATCGGAGATTATGCTTCAGCAAACGCGCATCGAAGCAGTTATTCCATATTATCACCGATTTATGCAGGTTTGTCCTGATGTGTTTCGGTTAGCGGATATCTCCGAGGAGCAGCTCTTAAAGCTGTGGGAAGGTCTAGGCTATTACAGCCGTGCGCTCAATCTGCAAAAGGCTGCCCGCGTTATCGTTGATCAGTATGGCGGCGTATTGCCTGCCGATTATGAGCTGCTTTTAACCCTGCCGGGCGTGGGAGAGTATACCGCCGGTGCAATCGCGTCGATTGCTTATAACATCCCCGTTCCTGCAGTAGACGGCAACGTGATGCGGGTTCTCGCCCGCCTGACGGGAGATGACACGGATGTGTTGTCCTCCGGTGCTAAAAAACATTTCGGAGATATCGTGCAAAAAATGTTGCCGCTCGAGCACGCCGGCCGCTTTAATCAGGCTTTGATGGAACTGGGGGAAACGGTTTGCTTACCGAAGGCATCGCCAAACTGCACGGATTGTCCCTGGAAGGATCAATGTGTCGCCCGAGCCAATGGTGCCGTAGCTTCTTTACCGATACGCACAAAGACAAAACCGCGGCGCATCGAGGAACGGATCGTTGCCGTTGTGTGCGTGCTCGGTGAGCCTGCGCGTGTGCTCCTGCATAAGCGTCCGTCGGAAGGGCTTTTGGCGAACTTATGGGAGCTGCCGAATGCGTTGATCAGTGAGGAGACGCGGCTCCTTCCGTTGGAGCTGCGGAACACCTGCCGTTTCATAAATAAGTTGCCGTCGGCAAAACACATTTTCTCGCATATCGAATGGCATATGATTGGCCGATTATATCAAATGCCGCATATCGCCCTGCCGGATGGGTACAAAGCGGTTACTTTAGCCGAATTACAGCAATCATTCGCCCTTCCCGGTGCATTTCGCACGTACGCGGCGTTGTTGCCGCAATTACTTCAAAAGGAGGATATATAAATGGATCAGAGACAGGATTATTTGAGTTGGGATGCCTATTTTATGGGGATTGCTCTGCTGTCGGCACAGCGCAGTAAGGACCCCGGCACACAGGTGGGTGCTTGCATCGTCGGCAAGGATAATAAGATCCTTTCCGTCGGGTATAACGGTATGCCGACCGGTTGCTCCGATGAGGCGATGCCGTGGGCGCGCGACGGTCAACCGATGGATACGAAGTATCTCTACGTCTGCCACGCGGAGCTTAACGCGATCCTTAACTACTCCGGCGGCAACGTACAGGGCTCAACGGTGTATACGACGCTGTTTCCTTGCAATGAGTGCGCGAAGGCGCTTATTCAGGCGGGTGTTAAGCGGATCGTCTATCTGTCGGACAAGTACGGCGATAGCGACTCAGTCAAGGCGTCTAAGCTGATGTTCCGTATGACGGGTGTTGTTTTCGACAAATACGAGAAAACCGGTCACGATATCGCGCTGGAGTTGTAATATGGGTAATGTTGCATTAATTACGGGCGCATCCCGCGGCATTGGTCGCGCTGTGGCTGTCAGACTGGCGCAGATGGGGTATGCTATCGCCGTGTGCTATCACACTACGTCGGACAAGGCACAGGAATTGGTCGCTGAGCTTCGCGAGAATGGTCATACCGCGACGGCATTCTGCTGCGACGTGGCGAACAGTGCGCACGTAGAGATGATGGCGCAGGCTGTACGCGAAGAGCTTGGCGAGGTATCGGTGCTGGTCAACAACGCAGGTTACGCTCAGCAGAAGTTGTTTACCGAAATCTCCTCCGATGAATGGGAGAGAATGATCGGGGTACATTTGACTGGTACATTTAATACCTGCCATACCTTTCTCCCCTCAATGATTCGCCGACACGAGGGCGTTATCGTGAATATTTCATCTATGTGGGGACAGATCGGCGGTTCGTGCGAAGTGCATTATTCCGCCGTGAAGGCGGGAGTCATCGGCTTGACAAAAGCGCTGGCAAAAGAGGTCGGTCCGTCGGGCATCCGTGTTAACTGCGTTGCCCCCGGTGTCATTATGACGGATATGATGAAGGATTTCGACGAGGAGACATTGCAGTCGCTTGCCGACGCAACACCGCTGATGCGGTTGGGCGCCCCTCGCGATATTGCGAATGCGGTGGCGTTTTTGGTGTCTGATGAGGCAGCGTTTATTACAGGACAAGTCATTTCGCCTAACGGCGGTATGGTCATTTAACTAATTTGGAGGGAACAATATGATTGCTATTGCTTGTGATCATTCAGCGCTTGAACTGAAGAAGGAAATCGAAGATCTGCTGACCGCGCGCGGTTTGGAATTTAAGGATTTCGGCACGTACACGACGGATAGTTGTCATTATCCGGTTTTTGGCGCGCGCGCGGCGCGCGCCGTGGCAAGCGGTGAGTGCGATCGCGGTATCGTGATATGTGGCACCGGTATTGGCATTTCGTTGGCTGCTAATAAGGTTAAAGGTATTCGTTGTGCTTTGTGCAGCGATCCTTATTCTGCCAAGATGACCAGAGCGCATAATGATGCGAATATGCTGGCGCTCGGAGCGCGGGTGATTGGCGTTGAACTGGCAAAAATGATCGTCGAGGCTTGGCTGGACACGCCCTTCGAGGGCGGTCGCCACAAGACTCGTGTAGATATGCTCACCGCGATTGAAAACGGCGAGCCCGTTGAATAACGAGGTGTTATGATGGCTGAGAAAACGAAAAATTCTGTCTTTAAGACCGCAGTCAACGTGTGGCTTCGTCTGGTATTTGCGACGCTCATGTGCTTTATCGTGTGGATATCAATCGACGCGATGGGGTTGAGCTTTTTTGGCGAAGTAACCGGCTATGAGATATACGCCTATGACGAAAACGGAGAAAATCCGCAGCTTGTCACCTCGCATATTTTCGCCGATGACGAAGATCGCTCTGCTAAGATCGAAACCAAGGATAACGAGGCGCTGACCTATAACCGAGCGATGTCTTCGGGAACGGATGCAGCCATTGGTGTAATATCCAGTGTCTTTATGCTGCTCATTTTTGCGATCTTTCCCTACAATATTCTTTGGAACATAGGCAGTCACGACGAGAACCACGTCCAGCTCGGGCGGATGGATGAGGACCTGGTTTTTGGTCTGAAGGTTGGCGTGGTAGCAACGCTCCCGTCGACAGCGCTGTATCTGCTGCTTGTGCTGGGTAAATTCGCCGCATTCCCGGGCGTGATTCTCAAGTGGCATCGTTTGATGAATACTCCCTTTATTCCGTATGTTGACGCAGTTGAAATGGGCGCAAAAACAGCGACTGAACTTTCCTTTGGTTCGCTGTTAGCGGTCGGCTTGACATTGCTGTTTGTCCCGTTTGTTTGTTGGCTTGGCTATTATCTCGGCTATCGTCATATATCTATTCGCGAGAAGATGGTTTATAAGAAGTCAACGAATAGCCGCTAATGTCGCATAATTGCGTACTTTCTGCTCATACGCTTACTATGAGGTGAGTGGTGTGCAGCAAGGCGTCAAACGTATTTTTCGTGTATTGTTTATAGTGGCAATTATCTTTATCGTTCTATTCGCCAATATTATAGGGGAGAATTCACGACAGGCCGTGTCCTTGAATGCAGGAACGATTCTCATTGATCCCGGACACGGCGGTGAGGATGGCGGCGCATCAGCGGCGGATGGAACTCTCGAAAAGACGCTGAATCTGGCGATTGCATCGGATCTTCGTGATATACTTACGGTATGCGGTTTGTCTGTTGAGATGACGCGTGAAACGGATGTTTCGATCTATGATGATGGCTGTACGACTACGCGCCAAATGAAGGTAAGTGATATGAATAATCGTCTGAAGCTCTATGATGCGGCGTCGCTGACCGTTTCTATTCATCAGAATCATTTCTCCGTATCAAAATACAGCGGAGCACAGGTGTTTTATTCGCCATCGCATCCGCTGAGCGCGCAACTGGCTACAGCTGTGCGAGAGCGGCTGGTCACCCATGTGCAGCCGGGCAATAACCGCGAGCTTAAGCAAGCAACGGATAGCATTTTTCTCCTGCATCGCACGGTTAAGCCAGCCTTTTTGGTCGAGTGTGGGTTTTTGTCCAATCCGCAGGAATGTGAAAAACTGCAAAATGCGATATATCAGCAGCAGATAGCAATGGCTATCGCAGTTGGACTGTTGGATGTGTATCAATGTGAGTGAGGAGTGAGCCGAGTGGCGGCTAAATCTAAGGTTAGTTATGTTTGCACCGAGTGTGGGGCAGAGGCGACCAAGTGGTATGGCCGTTGTCCCGCTTGCGGAGCGTGGAATTCGATGGAGGAGCTGGTTCAGGCACCGACCGCCATCGGCAACAGCGCACGCTCTGCAGCAACTGTCGCCGCACAACAGATCACGGCGATCAAGCCGGATGAGAAACAGCGCTATCACACCGGCATGAAGGAACTCGACCGCGTTCTTGGTGGCGGAATCGTACGAGGTGGACTGATGTTGATCGGCGGTGACCCCGGTATCGGCAAATCGACCTTATTGTTACAGATTTGCGCTCACCTCGGGGAGACCCTACGCATTCTGTATGTGTCGGGTGAGGAGTCCGAGGGGCAGATCAAGCTTCGCGCGGACCGCCTCGGTGTGGCGAGCGATAATCTGTACATTTTGTGCGAAAACGATCTTGATTCCGTACTTCAATGCGTACAGGAGAATAAACCGGAAGTCCTTATTATTGATTCGATTCAGACGATGAACTGGTCGCAGGTAACATCGGCATCCGGCAGTGTGACGCAGGTGCGTGAATGCACGTCGGCTATTATGCGCGTCTGTAAGAAGCTCGGTATTCCCGCCTTTATTGTCGGGCACGTGAATAAGGACGGCGCGATTGCCGGCCCGAAGGTGATGGAGCATATCGTTGACTGCGTACTGTATTTTGAGGGCGATCGCCATTCCAGTTATCGATTGCTGCGTTGTGTAAAAAATCGCTATGGCTCAACGAATGAGATCGGCGTGTTTGAGATGTGCGACAAAGGGCTAGCAGAGGTCGAAAATCCGTCGCTGATGCTGCTGTCAGGACGGCCGCTCAACGTCAGCGGCTCTTGTGTTGCATGTGCGATCGAAGGGACCCGCCCGATGTTGGCAGAGGTACAAGGTTTGGTTTCGCCGACGGGCTTCGGTAATCCTCGTCGTATGTCTACCGGGTTTGATTATAATCGCTTGTCGTTAATTCTGGCTGTTTTGGAGAAACGCGCAGGTTATTTTTTCTCCAATCTGGATACCTACGTCAATGTTGTCGGTGGTCTTTGGCTGGACGAGCCTGCTGTCGACCTGCCGGTTGCCTTGGCGTTGATTTCCGGATTAAAGGATACCGCCATTCCGTCCGGCGTTCTGGCCTTCGGTGAGGTTGGCCTGACAGGGGAGATTCGTGCGGTTTCCAATGCGGATCTGCGTATTGCCGAGGCTGCCCGCATGGGTTTTAAATGTGCTATCGTTCCGCATCACAATTTTAAGAGTGTGACAAAGCGTGCCGACATTCAAGTCATTGGTGTGCGTACGGTTCGGGAAGCCTATGAGGTGGTACGCGATGCGGTTGTGGAATAATATTAAGCGAGCCTTCACTTGGGAGAAACTGCTCTGGTGTGGCGCAACGCTGTTGCTTGCGATTGTGTTTCTGGTGCTTGGATTGACGGCGCCGTCTCTTCCGGGGTTTAAAAGCGGAGAGACAATTAAAGTCGTATATCAAGAGAAGACTTCCGAAAGCACTCCGGAGTCATCAACCGCGAGCGTTGTCTCTGAAGTTTCTGGGAAGATCCCGATCAATTCAGCAACAAAAGAACAGTTGATGACCGTTTCCGGCATTGGGGAGGTCTACGCCGAGCGAATCATCAACTATCGCAATGAGATCGGTGGTTATACTGATCTGTCGCAACTAAAGAATGTCAAAGGCATTGGTGATGCTCGTTATGAGAGTTGGGCGCCGTATTTCTCGCTTGATTAATACGAGTTTTTTCAAAAGTATTGAAATTTTCGACTCTTTATGTCATAATGGTTTCAGCAGTATATTAGGGGGATAGTATCATGTCGATAAAAGTTGATTTGTTTGATAAAATGACAGACGGCCGAGAGGTGCACAAAATCACGTTGGAAAATGCCTCCGGCACAGTGGTGACGGCGATCACTTACGGTGCTGTATTGCACTCTTTCGTGTTTAACGGCACCGATATTCTGCTTGGATATGATTCGGTTTCCGGCTACGTCAACGGCAACGGCTCGTTTATTGGTGCCGCGATCGGTCGTTTTGGTAACCGCATTGCCGGCGGTCGCTTTGAACTCAATGGTGAGGTTATCCGGCTGAATTGCAACGAGTCCGCTCGTGGCTGTCATCTGCACGGCGGCAACGTCGGTTTTGATAAGAAGCTTTGGGATTTTTCGCTGAATGATGCCGCTGATTCATCTGTGACTTTTACGCTGGTCAGCCCTGACGGCGAAGAGAATTATCCCGGCACCATGCAAATCAAGGTCACCTATACGCTGACGCAGGATGACACACTGCGTATCGATTATTATGCGGTATCGGATAAGGACACCGTCATCAATATGACCAATCACGCCTATTTTAATCCTAACGGATACAACGGCGCTCCGATACAGAATAACCTGCTGATGATTCCTGCGGATGAGATCACCGAGGTTGATGACTGCCTGATTCCGACTGGTGAATTCCTCTCGCTCGACGGCTCCCCGCTTGATTTCCGCAAGGCGAAGCCGATCGGTGAGGCATTCGACGCGCTCGGAGACTGGGCAGCGGGCGGCGGCATTGATCACAATTTTGTCCTTTCCCGTGAACATACCGGTAATATGGTGGTTGCAGCGCAGGTCGTCAGCCCCGATACGGGCATTTGCGTGGAGTGTCGTACGACTGAGCCCGGTCTGCAGATCTACGGCGGTCACGCATTGTGCGAAAACGATGGCAAAGCAGGGCTGAAGTGGGGCCATTTCCAAGGTTTTTGTATGGAAACCCAGCATTTCCCCGACAGTGTAAATCATCCGCATTTCCCGACAACGGTGCTGCGTGCGGGTGAGGAATATATTTCTACGACCGAGTATCATGTGGATACAGTAAAATAAGGTGGATTTCCGTTATGCGCGTCATTACCGGTTCGGCGAGAGGCTGTCGTCTGACAACCTTACCAGGAGAAGACACCCGTCCTACGACCGATAAGGTTAAAGAGGGACTGTTTTCGGCGATACAATTTGATATTGAGGGTCGGCGCGTGCTGGATCTATATGCAGGCTCTGGCCAGCTTGGCATTGAGGCGCTTAGTCGTGCTGCATCGGGTTGTGTGTTTGTCGATCGCAATCCCGAGGCGGTTGCCATCATCAAACAAAACTTGCAAAAAACGGGATTGTCCGCTTTAGCGCAGGTGGTAGCGACCGATTCACTGTCGTATCTCGAACGACCGAAGGATGCTTTCGATCTGGTGTTCATGGATCCGCCGTATTCGGCAGGGCTATTATTGCCAACGCTGGAAAAGGCGGCAAAGCACGTCAATGACGGCGGTATTTTGATTTGCGAGAGCGATGAAAATGCCATTTTGCCTGACAAGGTAGATCGCTTTACACTTGATCGAGTCCGCCAATATGGGCGAATACACGTTTGGATTTATCGCTATACAGCAGCTGAGGAGGGGAGCGAATGAAAACGGCCATCTGCCCGGGAAGCTTTGACCCGGTCACCTTAGGACATATTGATATTATTCGTCGCGCCTCTCAGCTGTTCGATCGCGTGATCGTGGTTGTGATGACCAATTCAGCTAAATCACCGCTGTTTACACAGGTTGAGCGGCTTGAGCTACTTAATCGCGCGATTCGTGAAGAAGGACTCAGCGGCGTCGTTGTTGATTGCTACGACGGGCTGCTTGCCGACTATGCCAAACAGTGCAATGCGGATGTTATCGTGAAGGGCTTGCGCGCTGTCACGGACTTTGAATACGAGTTCCAGATGGCGCTGACGAACAGCAAACTTAACCCCTCCGCCGAAACCGTCTTTTTAACCACCTCTGCGGAGCATATGTATTTATCTTCCAGCTTAGTTAAACAAGTTGCGCATTACGGCGGCGATATTTCCGCCTTTGTGCCCGCTTGCATTTTACCGGACATCATTGCAAAATACAGAAAGGACGATTGAACCAATGAATATGAACGTAGAAGACATCCTGGAGCAGATTGACGATATTTTGGATGAGGCGTGGGCAATGCCCTTGTCCGGCGGCAAGATCGTGGTGGACGCCGAGCGTATCCGTAAGCTGATTGATTCGATTCGTGGCAATCTTCCCGGTGAGATCCGTCAGGCTCGTGCGATTGTGAAGGATCGTGCGGATATTGTTGAGACAGCGAAAAAGGAGGCGGAATCCATTATCCGTAATGCTGAAGAGCGGCGCAATCAGATCCTCTCACATGACGAGATGGTCGTGCAGGCGCAGGAGCGCGCGAACGAGATTCAGGCCCAGACGCAAAAACGCGCCCGTGATATGCGCAAGACTGCGCAGGAGTTTGCGGATGATCTACTTCGCCACACCGAGGAAACCCTCACACAGCAGGTCACTCAGGTCCGTCAGGCTCGCGCTTCGTTGCGCAATGGCCGTCCTCAGCAGAACGCCGACAACGATAACTAATCATCAATAATAATCCCCCCGCATAGCGGGGGGTATTTCATTTTCGGGCATAGCCCTAATACTATTGGCTGCGCACAAGTGCGCTTTTTGTTGGCCTGCCAGCCACGCATAGATTACTAGCCACCCATAAATGGGTCGAATCCCCG
>CAJGCA010000032.1 GCA_904501705.1 Clostridiaceae bacterium
CCCGTCCTGAAATAAGTTCATTTCATCAGAAAGGCTTAGTACGGCTATGGAATTACCAAAAGAAACAAAAGCAATAGCCCTCTTAGAGGTGCAGGCCATGGTGGCGGCCATTGCCGGACTGGATGCAATGCTCAAAGTAGCGAATGTCCGTCTCATACACACAGAGAAACGCCTTGGCGGACGCCTGGTGACTGTCGTGGTGGACGGAACGATTTCGGACTGTGCGGCGGCGGCCGAAGCAGGACGCGTAGCTGCTGCTCAGGTCGGCAAGGTTAAGCTCTGCGAGGTCGTGCCGAACCCACATCCCGAGATCGCGAAATTCTTGTACGTAGGCTGAGTAAGCCGGGAGGAGAAACACTATGGCACAGACGAAAAAGTCAACCTCTTCTGCCGGTAAGAAATCTGCCGGCACCACCAAAAAGTCGTCTACGACCGCTGCGGCGACCGTAGAGGCAAGGGAAGTTAAAACCGAAACCCCTGTTAAAAAAGCACCCACCACAAAAACTATAAAAAAGGAGATTGTAAAAATGGAAGCTTTAGGTATGGTTGAAACCCGCGGTCTGGTTGCCGCGATCGAGGCTGCCGATGCGATGGTCAAAGCGGCGAACGTTGTTCTGGTTGGTTCCGAGAAGATCGGTTCCGGCCTCGTGAGTATCATGGTCCGTGGCGACGTCGGCGCTGTTAAGGCGGCTGTCGAGGCCGGCGGCGCGGCTGCGTCCCGTCTGGGCGAAGTCATCGCTACCCACGTGATTCCCCGTCCCCACGGTGATGTGGAGAAACTGCTGCCCGTCCTGAAATAAGGACAGACATACACACAGTCAATAATTTACAGGAGGTATTTGTCATGGAAGCTTTAGGTATGGTTGAAACCCGCGGTCTGGTTGCGGCGATCGAGGCTGCCGATGCGATGGTCAAAGCGGCGAACGTTGTTCTGGTTGGTTCCGAGAAGATCGGTTCCGGCTTGGTGAGCATCATGGTCCGTGGCGACGTCGGTGCTGTTAAGTCTGCCGTCGAGGCCGGTGGCGCTGCTGCTGCCCGTCTTGGCGAAGTCGTTGCGACTCACGTGATTCCCCGTCCTCATGGCGACGTGGAGAAGCTGCTGCCCGTGCTGAAATAAGTCAGGCGAAGCGTTAATGTAGACACATCCCATTCCCGAGATGCCGTCATTTGGCGGCATCTCGGGGGATGGCATCTTTATTGTACGAATGTAAATCAAGGTACTTGAATTTGATTATAATCGGTTTATGACCGTGTAATACACATCTTCACGAAAAGGAGTTTTCGATATGGCTATTGATTCCGCTGCCATCACCGCGGCTGTTCGTGCGGCTCTCGAAGCGCAGGGCATCCAAGTGGTTGGGGAGAAGGGGCTTGTTCCCGTCGGTGTTTCCAACCGCCACATTCATCTGTCTGCTGCTCACGTTGAGGTGCTGTTCGGCAAGGGCTATGAGCTGCAGCCGATGAAGGATCTCTCTCAGCCCGGGCAGTACGCCTGCAAGGAGCAGTTGACCATCGTCGGCCCCTCGATGCGCGCCATCGAAAAAGTGCGCGTGCTCGGTCCCGTGCGTAAGGATACGCAGGTGGAGATCTCCCGCACCGATGCCTACACGCTGAAGGTCAAGGCGCCCGTGCGCGAATCCGGCAAGATCGAAGGCTCTGCAGGTGTGACAATTATCGGCCCTAAAGGCGTGGTGACGATCGACAAGGGCTGTATCATTGCCAACCGCCATATTCATATGAGTCTCGAGGACGGCGAAAAGTTCGGTGTTAAGGATAACGAATACGTTAACGTTGAGGTTGACGGCGGCGAGCGTCGTACCAAGTGGTACGACGTGCAGGTGCGTGTGCATAAGGACTTCCGCCTGGAGATGCACGTCGACACCGATGACGCCAATGCTGTCGGCATTGGCAATGGCTGTAAAGTACGCATCGTAAGAGATTAAGCAGGAGGGTACACAAATGCTGATGGGTAAAGTTGTGGGACACATCGTCTCCACCAGAAAGAACGAAAAGTTGGTAGGCTCCAAGATTCTGGAGGTGCGCCTCATTGAGAACGAAAAGGACACGGATAAGTTCCTGATCGCTCTTGACAGTGTTGGTGCGGGTATCGGTGAGCGTGTGCTCATTACCACCGGCAGCGGCGCGCGTCTGGCGTTGGATAACACCACTGCGCCGACGGATGCGGTCATTGTGGGTATTGTCGACTAACGAAACGGGGAATTTCTTATGACTCTCTCGGAACTCAAAAATATTATAGCCGAAAACGGCTGCGTGGGTGCCGGCGGCGCGGGCTTTCCGTCTGCCGTGAAGCTCGCCGAGGGCGCGGATACGCTTGTCATTAACGCTGCCGAGTGTGAGCCTCTGTTGTATTCTGACCTGATGGTGATGAAGCGTCACCTGGACGACGTCGTGTGCGGTGCGGAATACGTCATTGAGGCGACGGGCATCCGCAACGGCCATCTGTGTGTTAAAGAACATACAGGTCACCGTCTGGGGCTCGAGGATGGGCAAAAACTGTCCGCGCACGTTTCGGTGAAATATCTGCCGAACGTCTATCCGATGGGGGATGAGATCATCCTCATCTATCAGGTGCTTGGTCGTATCGTGCCGCCCGGACAGTTGCCGATCACCGTCGGGGTGATCGTGTTCAACTCTGAGACGCTATATAACGTCTGCCGCGCGGTGCGTGACAGTGCTCCCGTGACGCAGAAGTGGATCACGGTCGGCGGTAAAGTGCCACAGCCCTTTGTTGCGCTTGTGCCGGTTGGCACAACGGTACGGGAATTGATGCAGAAATACGGTTTTTTCGTGCCCGAGGATTGCGTGATGATCGATGGTGGCCCCGCAATGGGTCCGATCATCGATCCCAATACCGCAGTGATCACCAAGACCACGAAAGGCTTACTCATTTTGCCGCGTATGATTCCTGCGATCCAAAGCAAACTTGCGAAAAACCGCTCGGTGATGACGCACGCTTCGGCAAACTGCTGTCAGTGCAGTCTTTGCACCGATATGTGTCCTCGCGCGCTCATCGGTTACCCACTGAAGCCACACAAAATCGTACGCAACTCGCTTGCGATGATTGAGCAAAACCCCGAAGCCTTTACCGAGGCTGCAGTTTGCTGCGGTTGCGGTATTTGCGAGCTGACTGCTTGCTGTCAGGGAATCAGCCCTCGTCGCGTTTATCAGCAGGTAAAGGGTATTCTGGCTAAAAATAAGCTCCGTTATCAGCACAAGGGTGAACTCAAGGTTGATCCCAACCGCGATTACCGTTTGCTTCCGAGTGAACGCTTTATGCAGCGCATTGGTGTGGCTCCGTTCGATACGGGTGTGCCGGAGTTTGTTCAAGACGGCTGGGTGCCTTCGATCATCGATCTGCCGCTGCGTCAACATATCGGCGCACCCGCCAAGGCGCTGGTTAAGGTGGGCGATGCGGTATCGGCTGGTCAGTTGATTGCTGAGGCAGATGGAGCAATTTCCGCAAATATTCACGCTTCGGTCAACGGCACAGTCAAAGAAGTGTCTGCCTCTAAGATCGTTATCGCGGTGCAGAGCTGATGTTCCACGGACAGAAAGGCTGGTTTAACATATGATTTACGCAGTAGGTGTTATTGAACTAAAAAGCATTCCCGTGGGTGTGGAAGCGTGCGATGACGCACTCAAATCCTCGGGTGTGCGGCTGATTTCCGCACATCCGTCTTGCCCGGGAAAATATGAGATCCTCATCACCGGCAGTATCTCCGAGGTGCAGACCGCACTAGATCACGTAAAGATGAAGTTCGGGATGTATGTCATTGATTGCACCCTGATGGGGCGCATTGACCCAACGGTCATCGAGGCACTGATGGGCGCCCAGCCCGAGGCTCACCGTGGTGCTCTCGGCATCATCGAAACCTATTCTGGTGCCAGCATCATTAAGGCGGCAGATGCAGCAGTTAAGTCTGCCAAGGTCGAGATTGTCGACCTGCGCCTGTCACGCGGTATGGGTGGTAAGGGCGTAGTGATGCTCACCGGCGAGGTGGGGGATGTTACCGCCGCCGTTGAGGCCGGCAGCGACTACGCTATTCAGCAAGGGCTGTTCAGCGGCAAGTCCATTATGGCAGCTCCGCACAAGGATCTCTGGGAATATTTGTAATGGCTAAAAAGGATGAGTCACAAGGCTCATCCTTTTTATGGAGGCGTATATATGACGACGGTCTATTTTATTCGTCACGGGCAGAGTGCGGCAAATCTTACAAAAACCTTTGCCGGACATATTGATGTGCCGCTGACCGATCTTGGGCGAAAGCAGGCCGCGTGCACGGCCGAATATCTCAGTCGAGCACCGCTTGACGCGGTATATTCCAGCGATCTCAGCCGCGCATATGACACCGGCTGTGCTGTTGCAAGGCTTCACGGTCTGTCTGTGACGACTTGTGCCGACTTGCGCGAGATCTATGCCGGTGATTGGGAGGGGAAGACGTACGAGGTATTGGAAGCCACGGATTCTGCATACCGCACTTGGGTGCACGATATCGGCAGTGCGACCTGCACGAATGGCGAGAGTGTAGAGCATCTTCAGATGCGCGTATTGGCTGCCGTTCAGTCTATCGTCGCCAAACATCCCGGTGAAACCATCTGTATCGTTTCTCACGGCACGCCGATCCGTGCTTTAACAGCCTTGTTGACGGACACACCTCTTACGCAGATGCACACCGTCCCCTGGACAAGCAACGCCTCGGTCACCGTGGCGGAATTCGAAACACCGCAACAAGGAAGAATCGTATCACAAGACCTACATGAACATCTTCAAGATCTTGTCAGCAAGCTACCCGCTAACGTATAAAGGTGAAACTCCCGTCTTATCAATAAGATGGGAGTTTTTCTGCATTTACCATTGAAATTTACTACTTAATTTGTTATAATGAAATGAGATATTGCCAGAGAGGACAGAACACAGAAATGACGACGAATATCACCCCTGACGAGCTCGCTTTCCAGCGCCCCTTTCAGGAGAATATACGCGCGTTCTATGCGCAGAAATATCCCGATAAAATGCCGCTTGCCTTTGTGCGCACCTTCGGTTGTCAGCAGAACGTGGCTGACTCCGAGCATATTAAAGGGATGCTCGCAGAAATAGGCTTTGGCTTCACGGATACACCCGATGAAGCGGATGTGATCCTGTTTAACACCTGCGCGGTGCGTGAACACGCTTCTGACCGTGTATTCGGAAACGTCGGCGCGCTCAAGCACATTAAAAAGCGCCGTCCCGACACGCTGATCGCTGTGTGCGGCTGTATGGTGCAGCAGGAGCACGTGGCGAAGAAATTTCGCGAGAGTTACCCCTTTGTCGGTCTGGTGTTCGGCACACACGTAATCCATCGGTTCCCGGAGCTCCTGTGGAATGCACTGAACAGACGTAAGCAGCTGTCGGTCACTCCCGAAAGCGACGGGGTAATCGCCGAGGGGTTACCCGTCCATCGTGACGGCACGTTTAAGGCGTGGTTGCCGATTATGTACGGTTGCAACAACTTCTGCACCTATTGTATTGTTCCTTACGTTCGGGGGCGCGAGCGCAGTCGTCAGCCTGAGGAAATTCTCGCTGAAGCACGCGAGCTTGTTGCCGCAGGGTATAAAGAGATCACTTTGCTTGGCCAGAACGTCAACTCCTACGGGAAAGGGGAGAGCCACGGGGTCAATTTTGCCGAGCTTTTGCGACGCATTAACGCGATCGAAGGCGATTTCACCATCCGCTTTATGACCTCTCACCCCAAGGACGCCACCCACGAGCTGTTTGACACGATTGCCACTTGCGAGAAGGTGTCTCACCATTTTCACCTGCCGTTTCAATCGGGTAACAACCGCATTCTTAAGGAGATGAATCGCCGTTACACCCGCGAGCAGTATCTGGATTTGGTGAATTATGCCCGATCGGTGATACCGGATATCTCATTTACCAGCGACGTGATCGTTGGTTTTCCCGGCGAGACACGCGAAGAGTTTGAGGACACATTAACCCTTGTAAAGTCTGTTGGCTTTACATCTCTTTTCACCTTTATCTACTCACCACGCAAGGGAACGCCCGCCGCCGAGATGCCCGATCCAATATCGTCGGAGACGAAAACGGCTTGGTTGCAGGAGTTGACAGCACTGCAGGAGGATATCTCTGCCGAGCGGTTGTCGGTGCTGGTTGGCACCACCCAGAGAGCGTTACTTGAAAATGCCTGTGATGGGTATATTGAGGCGCGTCTGGCGGATAACAGTGTTGTGCGGGTGAGCGGTGACGAAAAACTGCTCGGTCGGTACGCAGCGGTACGCATCATCGACGCACGAAGTTGGATTATGACCGGTGAAATTGTATCGGTTGAAGAATAAATCAAAAGGAGCTATTTTTATGGAAACATTAGTTGCTATGGCGATCGATCTCGGCTGTCAGTTGCAGGGGGATGAGCGTTTTCTTGCTCTGCAGAAGGCGCAGGAGGCGGCGGATGCGGACGAAGGTCTACAGAAGCTGATTGGTGAATTTAATCTCAAGCGTTTGGCAATCAACAGCGAGGAGACCAAAGAGGAAGACGAGCGCGATGCCGAGAAGCTGCGCACCCTCAACACCGAACTGCGCGATATTTACGCTCGCGTGATGGCGAATGAGCATATGATGGCGTACAACGACGCTCGCACAGCGCTGGACGCCTTGGTGAACAAACTGCACGCGGCAATCTCGCTCGCGGCGCAGGGACAAGACCCCAATCTTGCTGCGCAGGAAGGCTCCTGTTCGGGCGACTGCGGCAGCTGCAGCGGTTGCCATTAACCGATAACAAGAAATCAACGAAAAGGACGGCAAAGATCATGGCTGAAATGACTCCGATGATGCAGCAGTATCTGCAGATTAAAGAGCAAAATAAGGACGCGATCGTATTCTTTCGTCTGGGCGATTTTTACGAGATGTTTTTTGATGATGCGAAGCTCGCATCCAAGGAGCTGGAGATCACCCTTACGGGACGCGATTGCGGCCTTCCTGAGCGTGCGCCGATGTGCGGCGTGCCGTTCCACAGCTATGAGTCCTACGTTGCCCGTCTAGTCGCTAAGGGCTATAAGGTTGCTATCTGCGAGCAGGTGGAAGACCCCGCTCTGACCAAGGGCTTGGTTAGGCGCGACATTATTCGTGTGATCACCCCCGGCACGGTCATCGAGGGCAGTATGCTCGATGAGAGCTGCAACAACTATTTGGCGGCGCTGCACGCTTCTGCTGATGGAAAGACGTGTGGTCTGTGCTTCTGTGACTGTTCGACGGGGGACATCCAATTGACCCATCTGACGGGTCTCGATCTTGAGCTGCGCATCATCAACGAGCTTGGGCGCTTTAACCCGAGTGAGATCATTGCCAACGCTGCCATGGCAACAAACGTGTCCGTGCAGGAGTTTGTCAGCAAACGACTCGGGCGCGACATTGAGGTGTTGGATGATGAGATTTGCTCTATCAGCGCTTGCGAGCAAGCCGTACTGCGTCAGTATGCTGCTGAGGATAAGTCCGTGACGCTCGATAGCCTACAGCTTATGGACAAGCCTGCAGCATTGTGTGCGCTTGGTTATGCTTTGCAGTATCTGCTGTCGACGCAGATGAATGGTCTTGAACGGCTGAAAACGCCGACGCTCTATTCTGATGCGCAGTTTATGAAGCTTGATCTGACTGCGCGCCGTAACCTCGAGTTAATTGAAACAATGCGTTCAAAAGAAAAACGCGGCTCATTGCTCGGTGTGTTGGATCATACCCGTACCGCAATGGGTAAGCGCCTAATGCGCAGCTGGATAGAACAGCCGCTGATCAATGTCGCGGCGATCACCCGCCGTCTCGATGCGGTAGAAGAACTGGTGCGTGGGCATCTTTTGCGCGGCGAACTGCGAGAGCAGCTCTCCCGCGTATACGACCTCGAACGCATTATGACCCGCATTGTCTACGGTAGTGCGAATGCGCGTGAGCTGCGTTCTCTGCAACAGACGCTGGAATGTTTGCCGCCGATCAAAGAAGCCTTGGCGGCGTGCGACTGTGCAGAACTAAACGATATGAACAACAGCATCGACACGCTCGAGGATATCTGTTCCTTGATCGCGGCGTCGATCGTGGACGATCCGCCGTTCTCGGTACGTGAGGGCGGGATGATCCGCCGCGGCTATCACGCGGAGCTTGACGAGCTGTGTACCGATATGACCGACGGCAAGGGCATCATCTCCCGCATTGAAGCCTCCGAAAAGGAGAAGACGGGCATCAAAACGCTTAAAGTCGGCTATAATCGTGTGTTCGGGTACTATATCGAGGTCTCCCGGATGTACGGTGATCAGGTGCCAGAGCATTATATCCGCAAACAGACCCTCGCGAATGCGGAGCGCTATATTACCCAGGAATTAAAAGAACTCGAGGCGCGCGTGCTTGGCGCGCGCGATCGCTCGGTCGCACTGGAATATCAGCTATTCTGTGATGTTCGCAACAAGGTTGGATCTCAACTTGACCGCATTCAGCGTACGGCCGAGGCTATCGCGCGGCTGGACGTGCTGACCTCGTTTGCCGAGGTCGCTGTGCGGCACAATTATTGTCGTCCCGAGGTGGACACCCACGGACGTATTGATGTTAAGGCCGGACGTCATCCCGTTGTCGAAAGCCTCAGTGATGCGCCGTTTGTCCCGAACGACACACTGCTGGATAACGGCGAGAACCGCGTGGCGATGATCACCGGTCCCAATATGGCGGGTAAATCGACCTATATGCGACAAACCGCGCTAATTGTGCTGATGGCACAGATCGGTTGCTTTGTCCCCGCGCAGAGCGCGACTATCGGCATCGTGGACAGCATCTTTACCCGCGTCGGTGCCTCGGATGATCTGGCTGCAGGACAATCCACCTTTATGGTAGAGATGAGCGAGGTTGCTTCCATCCTGCGCAACGCGACGGCGAATAGCCTGATTGTCTTTGACGAGATCGGCCGCGGCACCTCGACCTTTGACGGTATGAGCATCGCGCGTGCGGTGCTGGAATACGTTGCCGATCCGAAGAAGCTGGGCGCCAAAACTCTGTTTGCGACCCATTATCACGAGCTGACCGCGCTGGAGGATGAGATCGGCGGCGTGAAGAACTATAATATCGCTGTCAAAAAGCGTGGCGATGACATCACATTCCTGCGGCGCATCGTCCGCGGTCCCGCGGATGATAGCTACGGTATTCAGGTCGCGAAACTCGCCGGCATTAACGATGAGGTCGTTGAGCGGGCAAAAGAGATTCTGCGCATGACCGAGTCCGGTGACAGCCGTCCCGCGTATGAACATACCGAGGCGCCTGAGGAGAATTATGGGCAATTATCCATCCTGCAGACGGCAGATAATCCGATTGTGATGCGTCTGAAAGCCTTGGACGTCAATGTGTTGACGCCGATTGAGGCGATGCAGGAGCTGTATGCGCTCGTAAAAGAGGCATCGGCGTATTAATTTGATGATTGGAGGAGTTTGCGATGGCACTGATCCGCGTTTTGGATAAGCATGTTGCCGAACTCATCGCCGCAGGTGAGGTGGTCGAGAGACCCGCGTCGGTGATCAAAGAATTGGTCGAAAATGCGGTTGATGCCGGTGCACGTCACATTACGGTCGAAATTCGCGACGGCGGCGTGACTTATATGCGCATTACGGATGACGGCTGCGGCTTTCATCGCGAGGATGTGCCGACCGCATTCCTTCGTCACGCGACGAGTAAGGTGCGCGACGAGGCGGATCTGAACGTGATCAATACACTCGGATTTCGTGGCGAGGCGCTCGCTTCGATTGCGGCTGTTGCGCGTGTGGAGCTAACTACTTGCGTCAAGGGCGAGATGGTTGGTACACGCTATGTCATTCATGGCGGGGAAGAGATCCTAATGGAGGATGCGGGCTGCCCTGACGGATCGACCTTTATCATCGAGGATCTGTTCTATAACATCCCCGCGCGAATGAAATTCCTTAAAAAGGACGTCAGCGAGGGGAATGCGGTCGCAGGCGTGATGGAGCGCCTTGCGCTGTCCCATCCCGAGATCTCAATGAAATTTATCCGCGGTGGTCGCACGGAGATCCAAACACCCGGAGATGGCGATCTGCTCTCCTGCATCCACACCGTGTTCGGCAAGCCCTTTGCTTCAGGGCTCATTCCCGTGGATTATACGATGGGCGGCGTTTCCGTCAAAGGTTACGTTTGCAAGCCTGAGGCGTGCCGCCCGAACCGCACGATGCAGCATTTCTTCATTAACGGCCGTTATGTGAAAACGCAGACTGCGATGGTCGCGCTGGAACGTGCCTATAAAGGCGTAATGATGGTGGGGCGTTTCCCATCCTGCGTACTGTGTCTGACGATGCCCGCTGAGACGGTAGATGCTAACGTGCACCCTGCGAAGATTGAGGTGCGCTTTATCAATGAAAAGCCCGTGTTTGACACGGTATACTACGGCGTGAAATCCGCTTTAGAGAGCCGCGACACCATTCATCGCGTACTACTCAAAAAGGATGCGCCGAAACCCTTTACCCGCCCTGTAACCCCATCGGCACTTACGCCGACACCGACGGTCAAAACCGCGCCGATCGTTGCTACTCCGAAGCCTGTTGTCCCGACTATGCCGAAGCGCAACTTTTTGGATATGGTGGTGGACGACGATCGCCCGACCGAGCTGTCGCTAAACGACGATACGACGGCGATCCCATTGCCTCCCGAGCCGCCTGCTGAGATCGTATCGGATCCGATCGTCGAGCAGGAGGTCATAGCAGAGGTTATTCAGCCCGATTCACCTGTTGTCGAGGTTGCCGACACGATCGAGCAGCCAACGTTGTTTGAAGAGAAGAAGACCGTTCGTGTGATCGGCGAGGTGTTTGCAACCTATATCCTCGCGGAGATGGAGGAGAGTCTCTACCTCATCGATAAACACGCCGCTCACGAGCGGATGCTGTATAATCAGCTCAAGGCAAGTGCCCGCGTAGACGAGCAGGTGCTGCTCGCACCGCTCGCCATCACGGTCAGCCGCGAGGAGCACACCGCGTTGATAGAGAATCAAGACGTGCTCGCGAGTGCGGGTATCTCGCTGGAGGATTTTGGCGGCAGTTCGGTACTCGTCCGCTCGTTTCCAATGATTCTGTCGGGGCAGGATATCGAGTCGACTGTTCAGGAGATCGCCTCAGGACTCGCAAACGGCGGCAACGAGGTGCTGTCAGCGAAGCTCGACTGGATCTATCATTCCACAGCGTGCCGTGCCGCGACCAAGGCGGGCGATGTCAGCCGACCTGCAGAGCTTGAGGAGATCGCGCAGAGAGTGTTGCTTAACGAGGATATTCGCTATTGTCCTCACGGCAGACCCGTCTGCGTTGAGATGACCCGCAAGGATCTTGAGAAGCAATTCGGACGCATCATCTGATTTGTGAAAGGAGGCAGTCCTATGGTTTCGGCATTTTGTCCATATCCCATTATTGCCGGCCCGACTGCCTCGGGTAAGACGGCGGTAGCCGTTGAACTGTCGAAACGCCTTGACGGAGAGGTCGTCTCTGCGGATTCGATGCAGATCTACGACGGCATTTCGATCGGCACGGCTCGCCCGAGCGTGGAAGAGATGCAGGGGATACCGCATCATCTGCTCGGCTTTGTGCCGCTGAGCGAATCGTACAGTGTCGCTCGCTACATAGAAGATGCCGACCGCATATTTCTGGATGTTTTTTCTCGCGGAAAAACGCCCGTCCTTTGCGGAGGCACAGGACTCTATATTCAGTCATTCTCTGAGAATATTCAACTCTTTCCGCATAACCCCGACGAGTCTCTTAGAGCCGAATTAAAACAACGCGCGATAATTGAGGGCGGCGGGGTGTTGCTGGAGGAATTGCGTGCGGTTGACGCAGAAACAGCGGAACGTTTGCACAAAAACGATCATAACCGCATCATCCGCGCATTAGAGGTCTATCACACAACGGGGCAGACGATCAGCGAACAGGCGCGGCTTTCTAAGGCGGTACCATCGCCGTATGATCGATGTCTGTTCCTGCTCAATTATCGTGACAGAAATACGCTGTACGAGCGCATTGACCGTCGTGTAGACTTGATGCTGGAAAATGGTTTGTTAGACGAGGTGGCGCAGGTCTATAATACAGAGCCGCGAGCGACGGTTTTGCAGGCGATCGGCTACAAGGAATTGTTGCCGCACCTTCGCGGTGAGGAAACGCTGGAGAGCGTCGTCGATCGTCTCAAGCTCAGCACACGCCATTATGCTAAACGCCAATTATCGTGGTTTAACCGTATGGACGGTGTGCGCACGATCTGGGTAGACAACTATACTGATGTTTCGGCGGTCGTTGACGAAATAACGAAGCAATTTATCGTTTTTTGCAAGGAGGGAAGACGCGATGACTAAAACCAAAAATCGTTCTTGGCAAAGGCTCCTGACCGTGCTGATCGTTTTAGCTCTGTTGGGCTATATCGGCTATCAGGCGTATCGCAGTATTTTCTCCGGCATCAAAATGGAATTGGCGGTTAATTACAGCATCTATGAGTCAATAGAAACACAAGGGCTGATCTTCCGCTCGGAAACGGTGATTCCTTCCAAGAACGGAAACATCTACTATACCGTCAAAAACGGTGCGCGCATTGCGAAGGATGGCGTTATCGCCTCAGTCTATTCATCGGAGAACGACGGTCTGCTGGCTGATCAACTCGAAGAAGTGGATGCTCGCATCGCAATGCTTCGCGATTTACAGAATAACGATTCTTCGACCCATATTACGTTGGATATTATTGACACGCAGCTTAACAACTCATTAAATGCATTAATTGCCGATGCCGGTGATGGCTCGTTTGAAGAAGCGGAAAGTGCTAAGAGTAATCTGTTGTCCCTGCTAAGCAAAAAGCAGATCATCACCGGTAAGAAAGTGGATTTTTCCGCGGAGATTGCAAAACTGGAGCAAAGGAAAAAGGACCTTAAATCGCAATATCACGCTCCATTATCCGTTATACGCGCACCTGTTGCCGGCTATTTTGTCGACAATACGGATGGCTATGAATCCATTGTATCTGCAACGGATCCGCTGACCTTAACAACGGATAAGCTGGGCGAATTACTGTCAATGGAGCCTCAGGATAGTACCGCTTCGGCGGGTAAGATCGTCGGTGGCTATGAATGGTATTTTGCGTGTGTGGTTCCCGATGCGTATTATAATACGTTAGCGGTCGGCAACGCCTTGTCCATCAAGATGAATTTCGTCAGCGACGAGGAGGTGCCGGTAACCGTAGCGGCTTGCAACAAGGATAATAACGGAAAACTGGCCGTTGTTTTCCGCTGCGCGTATATGTCGGAACAGCTATCAGACATTCGTAAAGAAACGGCTCAACTGCTAGTGGTGCGTCACTCGGGACTGCGTGTACCTAAGTGCGCGATTGTCATTGATGATGACATGCAGGCGGGCGTCTATATTCGCTCGGGAAACGTTGCTGCATTCCGCAAGATCGATCAGTTGTACAGTGAGCCTGCGGATTATGTTATCTGTAAGATCAAGGATGAATCCGGCTATTTACAGCTGTATGATGATATTATTGTCAGCGGAAAGGGGCTATACGATGGAAAGACCATCGATTGATCCGTCACTGGAATACGCGCTGCGTCGTGTGGAAGAAAACATCGCTGAGGCCTGTGCACGCGCAGGGCGGGATCGTGACGACGTGAGACTGTTGGCAGTAACAAAAACGGTTGATGCCGACCGTGTCAATCAAGTGATCGCTCTTGGTGTTAAACAGATTGGTGAGAATCGTGTGCAGGAATTCCTCGGCAAGAAGGATGCTCTTGACTTAGCCAATGTACGAGCACATCTGATCGGACACTTGCAGACCAACAAGGTTCGCCAAATCGTCGGTCAGGTGGATATGATTGAGTCGGTTGACAGCGAGCGCTTGGCACAGGCTATTTCCCGCGTATCGGTCGAGCGAGGTATCGTGACGCCGATATTGGTCGAGGTGAATATCGGTGGGGAAGAGGCGAAATCCGGCGTTGCACCCGATCAACTGGAAGGATTGCTGGAGAAAATTCACGATTTGCCCGGCATTAAAGTGCGTGGAATGATGACTGTTCCGCCGATTTTAACAAAAGAATCGAAAAAAAGAGCAATTTTTTCAAAAATGTATCAACTGTTTGTTGACAATCGGGCAAAAAAATTAGATAATATAGATATGCTGGAGTTGTCTATGGGCATGTCCGGCGATTATGTGGAGGCCATCCTGGAAGGCTCCACCATTGTGCGAGTAGGTTCTGCAATTTTTGGCGCACGCCAATATTGAAAATTTGGAGGTATTGACTATGGGACTGTTCGGAAAATTCTGGGGCGACGAAGAAGAACTGGATGACGAGACCGAGATCGTTGCCGAAGAAAGTATTATGCGCAAAGACGACGATCGCACGCCTTCCGAAGGCGGTAAGCGCGGCAACAAGGTCGTGAATATTCATGCTACGGCGCAGTTGCAGGTTGTTTTAGTTAAGCCTGAGCGTTTTGACGATGCGAGCGCTGTCGCGGATCACCTCAACGCTAAGCGCACGGTGGTGCTGAATCTCGAATCTGCCAACAAGGATGTTGCGCGCCGTATTCTTGATTTCCTCAGCGGTGTCGCTTACGCGAACGACGGTCAGATCAAGAAGGTCGCGAACTGCACCTTCATCATCACGCCCTATAACGTCGGCTTGATGGGCGATCTGCTCGACGAGCTGGAGAACAATGGCCTCTATTTCTGATCGAAACCAATCGGACGCGTGGCTGCGCTCGCGCATAGAAGATACGCTCTTTCTATGTGATCGGCGCAGCACGCCTGCGTTTTTGGGCTTTTTAGATGAAGCCGAACAACAGACCGCGCGACAAATTCTCGCCCGCGTTGATTCGGAACGCTATCGTTTTTGGGGCGGATACGAAGATGCGGAGCGTTGTGTGCTTGGTTGCTTCCCGGAGTATCTCGCGCCACAATGCGAGGATTTTCCTTTAGTTCGGGTGGCGTTTCGTTACCGCGCCGAAAAAGCACTGACCCACCGTGATGTTCTCGGTACGCTGTTGGCTCAGGGAATTAAGCGTGAGACGATTGGCGATATTCTGTGCACGGACGGTCTTGTGATCGTTTTTCTGCGCGAGGAGATCGTGCCCTACATTCGCGAACAGATCAGCAAGATGGGCGGTGTGGGTGTAAAGATCGACGACGAGTTTGATGGTCCGTTGCCTGTCCTTCGGACATACAAGGAGCTGCAGGACACCATTGCTTCGCCACGCTTGGATGCGGTGGTAAAGTCGCTGTTGGGCTGTTCGCGCGAGAAGGCGTCGCAGATGATCGTTTCCGGTATGGTCAGCCTTGATCATATGGTCGTTACGCACGTTTCGACTGCCGTATCGGCTGAATCGGTCATATCTGTGCGTGGATACGGTCGTTTTATTGTTGACCGCATTGGGCCGCCGACAAAGAAAGGGCGCTTGTATCTGAGTGCCAGGAAGTGTGTATAATTAACACCGAAAGGATGAATAAAGATGGTTACTGCACAGAACGTGCGCGACGTCCGCTTTACGAAGACGATGGGCGGCTACAAAACGGCTGAGGTGGATTCGTTTCTGGATCAATGCGCTGACACGATTGAAGCGTTGAACAAAGACGCTGAGGAAAACACCCGCAAAATGCAGGTGCTGGCCGAGACGATCGTTGATTACCGCAATCAGGAAGACAGCATCCGCACGGCTCTGATGAGCGCGCAGCGTATGAGCGAGACGGTTATCGCCGAAGCGAACGAGAAGGCTGCCGAAATTGTTGCCCAAGCCGAAGAAAAGGCAGCGGTAATGGAAGAAGAAACCAAGAAGCGTATCCAGGCAGAGCTGGATGAGCTCGCCCGCATTCAAAAAGAGGTCGTCGCGTTCCGCTCTCGTCTGCTGGCGACTTATCGCGAGCATCTGACGCTCATCGGTGTGCTTGCCGACGAAGAAAAGGAAGAGGCGGTCACGAAAGAGGCGGCTGTTTCTGCGCCGACCGCCGAGGAAAAGGTGGAGGCAGACGATGCCCCCAAAGCCGAGGAACAAACCGCTGAATCGGTGCTCGTTCCCGATACTGCGCAAGACGTTAAGATCGACATCTCCGCTTTTGAGCTGAAGGATGACGAGTGATACGACTCTGTCCACGGATCGGGCATCAGCCCGATCCGTTTTATCATCATTGGGAGGAAGGAGCCATGCTGACGGTGTGGATGTTTCTATTATCAGCGGCGCTGATTATTATTGATCAGGTGACGAAGGCACTGGCGGTTGCGTTTTTGAAGGAGCAGCCCGCGCTGCCGCTTTGGGAAGGGGTTTTTGAGCTTCAGTACTGCGAAAACCCTGGTATTGCGTTCAGCTTACTGGAAAACCAGCGGTGGCTGTTTATTCCGCTGACTTGTATTGTGATGATCCTTTTGATCATTATGCTGCTTCGCAGCGATCTGCGTCATTCGAAGATGTTTTCCTTTAGTGGTGCCTTGATTTTGGCCGGTGGCATCGGAAATCTCATCGACCGAATTGCGTATAAATACGTCGTCGATTTTCTGTATTTCAAGCTCATCGATTTTCCTATCTTCAATTTCGCCGATTGCTGTGTGGTGATTGGCGCGATCTTGCTGTTTGCCTACTTACTGTTTGGCTGTAAGGATAGCGATTTCTCCAATTTGAAGGGCTTGATATTCGGCTCGACATCAACAACAAAGGAGCAAACCAATGACGATCGAGACCAAAATGTGGATCATTCCGACACAGCAGCAGAATAAACGGGTTGATGCGTATCTGGCTGCCGAGTTGGAGATCAGTCGTTCTATGGCACAGCAATGGCTGTCTGATTCGCTGGTTAAGGTGAACGGCAAGGCGATTAACAAAAGCTGTAAGCTCTGTGGCGGCGAAGAGATCACCGTCGAAATTCCTGCCCCGGTATCGTACGAGGTCAAGGCGGAAAACATCCCGTTGGAAATTGTTTACGAGGACGCGGACCTGCTTGTCGTAAACAAACCGAAAGGGATGGTCGTACACCCTGCTGCAGGGCATTATGAAGGCACCTTGGTCAACGCCTTGTTGCATCACTGCGGTGACAGCTTATCCGGCATAAACGGCGTTCTACGCCCCGGAATCGTGCACCGTATTGATATGGACACCAGTGGCCTGCTGATCGTTGCTAAAAATGACAAAGCACACCAAGGATTATCCGAGCAGATCAAGGTGCACAGTTTTACACGCGTGTATGAGGCGGTCATTGTCGGGCATTTGAAAGAGTCGCAGGGGACGATTAACGCGCCGATCGGTCGCCATCCGATTCAGCGAAAGAAGATGGCGGTAACGGCTACGAATTCTAAGCCTGCAACGACCCATTATGAGGTGCTCGCAGAATATCCCGGTTACAGCCACGTTCGCCTGCGCCTGGAAACGGGGCGCACGCATCAGATTCGCGTGCATATGGCGTATCTTGGGCACCCGATCGCCGGCGACACCGTCTACGGCGCGGTGAATCAGCCAAAAGAATGCCGTGAGCTGTGCGGTCAATGTCTGCACGCAAAAGAAATCGGGTTTATCCACCCGATCAGCGGGGAAGAATTGTTTTTCAGCAGCGAACTGCCGCCGTATTTTAGTCAGTTTCTTCAGATTCTGCAACCATAATAAAATAAAAACGGCACATTCATCGTGCACAAGTCCAGTAAAAACGGACAATAGAAAAAAAGAACCCCCTATGGTAGAATTAAAGAAACTACCATAGGGGGAATTTTCATGCCAAGAAGTTACAGACATATTAAAGAATATGAAAAAGAGATATTGGAACTA
>CAJGCA010000033.1 GCA_904501705.1 Clostridiaceae bacterium
GGCATCTCCATCGCCAACCTCGCGCCGAAATTCCGCGATAAGATTGCGGAGCCCTACTGGGTGCGATACGACTACGACCCTGCACAGCAGAATAAGCCCATCCACCTGACCAGCCACAGCGGTCAGGAATTTGACCTTGTCATCAGCGGTAAGCTCAAGGTGCAGGTCGGCGACCACACCGAGATTCTCGGCGAAGGCGACAGCATCTATTACGACTCCTCCACCCCCCACGGTATGATTGCCGTCGACGGGCAGGAGTGCGTGTTCTGTGCGGTCGTTCTGCCCGGCGAGGACACCAAGGAGGAGCAGGTGCGCCGCAGTTTGGTTACTGCAAAATCGTCCGAGCCGCTCGTTTGCGAGGAGTTTGTCAAGACCGAGGAAGACGAGCACGGCGCGCTGCAGCACATCGAGTTTGAGAACACCGAGCGCTTTAACTTCGGCTTTGATATTGTGGACGGTATCGCGGAGAAATACCCCGAAAAGCTCGCGATGCTGCATCTCGACAAGCACAAGGTGGAGCGCCGCTTCACCTTCCGCGATATCAAGCAATATTCCAATCAGGCGGCAAACTATTTCACCTCGCTTGGCATCAAGCGCGGCGATAAGGTGATGCTGGTGCTCAAGCGCCACTACCAGTTCTGGTTCTGTATGGTTGCGCTGCACAAGCTCGGCGCGGTGGCGATCCCTGCCACCAACCAGCTCAAGGAGCACGACTTTGAATACCGCTTTAATGCAGCAGGCGTGTCCGCCATCGTGTGCACCGCTGACGGCGATACCGCCGATATCGCGGCAGCGGCGGCGGAAAAATGTCCGCAAAACATCACCAAAATCATTGTCGGCGCCGAGAAGGACGGCTGGCACGATTTCGACGAGGAGTTTAAGCTCTTCTCCCGTAAGTTCGTGCGCCCCGAAGATGCATCCGCGGGCGACGAAACCGCGCTGATGTTCTTCACCTCCGGCACCACCGGCAACCCGAAGATGGCGGCACACAAGCACACCTACGCGCTCGGTCACTTTGTCACCGCAAAATACTGGCACTGCTGTGAGCGCGACGGTCTGCACCTGACCATCTCCGACACCGGCTGGGGTAAATCCCTGTGGGGTAAGCTCTACGGTCAGTGGCTGTGCGAGGGCGCGGTGTTCGTCTACGACTTCGACCGCTTCGACGAGAACGACATCCTCCCGATGTTCGCGAAATACAACATCACCACCTTCTGCGCGCCGCCGACGATGCTGCGTATGCTCATCCGCGGCGACCTGAGCAAATACGATCTTAGTTCCATCCATCATATGACCACCGCCGGCGAAGCGCTCAACCCCGAGGTGTATAAGCAATTCAAGGCGGCGACGGGTCTGGAGATCATGGAGGGCTTCGGCCAGACCGAGACCACCCTCGCCATCGCCAACCTTGTCGGCACCGTGCCGAAGATCGGCTCGATGGGTAAGGCGTCTCCCCAATTCGACCTCGACATCGTCGATCCCGACGGCAACAGCGTCGCGGTCGGTGAAACGGGCGAGATCGTCATCCACACCGATAAATCCGTCCCCTGTGGTCTGTTCAAGGAATACTACCTCGACGACGAAAAGACCAAAGACGCATGGTACGACGGAATGTATCACACCGGCGACACCGCGTGGCGTGACGAGGACGGCTACTTCTGGTACGTCAGCCGCGTCGACGATGTCATCAAGTCGTCGGGCTACCGCATCGGGCCGTTCGAGATCGAGAGCGTCATCATGGAGCTGCCGTACGTCGTGGAATGCGGCGTGTCCGCCGTGCCCGATGAGGTACGCGGTCAGGTCGTCAAGGCGAGCATCGTGTTGACCAAGGGCACCGAGCCGACCGAAGCGCTCAAAAAAGAGATCCAGACTTACGTCAAAGAGCATACCGCTCCCTACAAGTACCCCCGTGTGGTGGTGTTCCGCGACGAGCTGCCCAAGACCATCAGCGGCAAGATCCAGCGTAACAAGTTATAATACACATCCTTTCTGTCCCGCTTTTTATCGAAAAAAAGCGTTGACAGCATAGCAGAGTTGTGATATAATCGCTCATATATTGTAATTTAATATATAAAGGCGCTGACGAAGAGGGCGCAGGGAGTTCATCCTTCAGAGAGATGGCGGGCGGTGCGAGCCATCGGTTGACCTTTGCGTTTGTAGCTTCTGAGCCGAGAGGAAGAAAGCTCGTTTGTGGTGAGTAGAACCTCTCCGTGATTGCTGCGTGAAGGCATAGGGGTTGTTAGACTCCGAGAGTGGTTATCTGCCCAAGGCAGATGGCAATTTGAGTGGTACCGCGGGTGACTTGATTATCAGCACTCGTCTCAAAGTCATAACTTTGGGACGAGTGCTTTTATATCGTCCCGGAAACGGAGAAAATGACTATGGAAATCACAGCATTGGACTACAAAATTAAAGAAATGGCGGAGCGTATCCGCGAATTGCGTGAGCTCGAGGGGCTGACTGTCGAGGACATGGCAGGCAAGACGGGCGTCACCGTCGAGGAATATATTGCCTGTGAAGCGGGCAACCACGACCTCGCGTTCGCCTTCATCTATCGCTGTGCGCTGGTGTTCGGCGTCGACGTGACCGCACTCATCGAGGGCAGCACGCCGAAGCTGAAATCCTACACCGTCACCCGCGCGGGTGCGGGACAGAAGATCTCGCAGGCGCACGGTATGACCTACTATAACCTCGCCTACGCCTTCCGCGACCGTATCGCCGAGCCCTTGTACGTGCACTGCGTATACGACCCCGAAGCGGAGAAGCGCGACATCGAGCTCATTTCCCACGCGGGACAGGAGTGCGACATCATCATCAGCGGTCAGCTGAAGGTGCAGGTCGGCAACCACACCGAGATCCTCGGCCCGGGCGACAGCATCTATTTTGACTCCGACACCCCCCACGGGGAGGTTGCCGTCGGCGGTGAGGACTGTATCTTCTATGCCATCGTGCTCAACCCGACAGGCGAGCCGATCCCCGAACTGACGGTGGAAAAGGCCGTCACCGAGCGTACGGCGGTACATAAAGATACCAAGGATCGCATCTACAAGAAATTCATCGACGTGACGGAGAACGACAAGGGCACCCCCACCTCCATCACGTTCAAAAATACGGAGAAGTTCAACTTCGCCTTCGATCTGGTGGACGAGTTGGCCGATCGCGAGCCGGAGAAGCTCGCGATGCTGCACATCTCCCGCGACCACACCGAGCGCCGCTTCACCTTCAAGGACATGAAGAAAGCGTCCGCTCAATGTGCCAACTACTTCAAATCCCTCGGCATTAAGAAGGGCGACCGCGTGATGCTTATCTTAAAGCGTCACTACCAGTTCTGGTTCGCGATGATCGGGCTTAACAAGCTCGGCGCGATCGCCATTCCTGCACCCAATCAGCTCGTTGAGCACGACCTGACCTACCGCTTCCAAGCAGCAGGTGTGTCGGCGGTGCTGTGTACTGCCGACGGCGATACCGCCCATCAGGTTGATCTCGCCGCTGCCAACTGTCCCGACCTCAAGCATAAGCTGATCGTCAACGGCACTCGCGAGGGATGGCGCAGTTTCGACGAGGAATACACCTTGTATTCTACTCGCTACAACCGCACCGAGGATGCCCCCGGCGGCGATGACCTGATGCTGATGTTCTTCACCTCCGGCACGACGGGCTACCCCAAGATCGCGGCACACAACTACAAATACGCGCTCGGTCATTTCCACACCGCGCGGTATTGGCACGACGCCGACCCCGACGGTCTGCATTTCACCATCTCCGACACCGGCTGGGCGAAGGCGATGTGGGGCAAGCTCTACGGCCAATGGCTGTGCGAGGCGGCGACCTTCGTGTACGACTTTGACCGCTTCGACGCGGCGGATATTCTGCCGATGTTCGCGAAATACCACATCACCACCTTCTGTGCGCCGCCGACGATGCTGCGTATGATGGTCAAACAGGATATTTCCAAATACGATTTCTCCTCCGTCAAGCACATGACCACGGCGGGCGAGGCACTCAACCCCGAGGTCTATCGCCAATTTGAAAAGGCGACGGGGCTGCAGATCATCGAGGGCTTCGGTCAGACCGAGAGCACGATGATCATCGGCAATATGGTCGGCGCCTCGCATAAGATCGGCTCGATGGGTAAGCCCGCCCCGATCTACGACGTGTCCATCGTCGACCCCGACGGCAACCCCGTGCCTGCGGGTGAAACGGGCGAGATCGTCGTGAACGTCAAGGACGGCGCGCCTTGCGGCCTGTTCACCGGCTACTACAACGCCCCCGAAAAGACTGCCGAGGTCTGGCACGACGGCTTCTACCACACGGGCGACACCGCGTGGATGGACGAGGACGGCTTCTACTGGTACGTTGGTCGCGTAGACGACGTCATTAAGTCCTCCGGCTACCGCATCGGGCCGTTCGAGATCGAGAGCGTGATTATGGAGCTGCCCTACGTCCTCGAATGCGGCGTGTCCGCTGCCCCCGATGAGGTGCGCGGTCAGGTCGTCAAGGCGAGCATCGTGCTCGTCGACGGCACCAAGCCATCCGACGAACTGAAAAAGCAAATTCAGGACTACGTCAAGAAGCGCACCGCGCCTTACAAGTATCCCCGCATCGTGATCTTCCGCGACAGCCTGCCCAAGACGGTCAGCGGCAAGATTCAGCGCAACAAGCTGTAAGAGGTGGTCGGTATGACAACCAAAAGACTGACCATCCTATGCGGACATTACGGCAGCGGCAAGACCAACGTCGCGGTCAACCTCGCGTTTAAGCTGCGCGAGCAGCACGACCGCGTGACGGTTGCCGACCTCGACATCGTCAACCCGTATTTCCGCACCAAGGACAGTATGAAGGAGTTTGACGAGCGCGGCATTCGCCTCATCTGCTCGCCATACGCCAACTCAAACGTCGATATCCCCGCCCTGCCGCAGGAGCTCTATTCCGTCACGGACGACAAGGGACAGACGGTGGTGCTGGACATCGGCGGCGACGACCGCGGCGCGCTCGCGCTCGGGCGACTCGCCGAGCAGATCAAAGTGGAAGGCGACTACGCGATGCTGATGGTGATAAACCGTTTCCGCCCCCTCACTCCCGACGTTCCCTCGACCCTCGAGGTGATGCGGGAGATCGAGACGGCGTGCGGTATCCCGTTCACGGGGCTTGTCAACAACTCCAACCTCGGCGAGGAAACCACCGCCGACGACGTGCTCGGCTCGCTGGCGTATGCCGACGAGGTGGCAAAAGCCACGGGCTTACCACTCGTGATGACCACCGTCAAAGATACCCTCTATAACGAACTTAAAGGACAGATTAACAACCTGTTTCCCTTGATGTTACAGGATAAACCCTTTATGTAAATTCTCTCAAAAAGGAGTAGTGAATATGGCAAAGCTGACATTCAAGACCGACAACTGCAAAGGCTGTGGGCTGTGCGTGGATGCCTGCCCCAAGAAGCTGCTGCAGCTTGCCAAGGACAAGATCAACAAAAAGGGACACCACCCTGCCGAGATCATCGACGAGGCAGCGTGCGTGGGTTGCGCATCCTGCGCAATGATGTGTCCCGACTGCATCATCAAGGTAGAAAGGTAAGGTGAGCAAGCATGGCAGATAAGGTACTGATGAAAGGTAACGAAGCCATCGCCGAAGCGGCGATTCTCGCAGGTTGCCGTCATTATTTCGGCTATCCCATCACCCCCCAGACGGAGATTGCCGCCTATATGGCGAAGAAGATGCCCAAGATCGGCGGATGCTTCCTGCAGGCGGAGAGTGAGATTGCCGCCATCAATATGGTGTACGGCGTGTCCGCGACGGGCAAGCGCGTGATGACCTCGTCTTCTTCACCCGGAATCGCGCTCAAGAGCGAGGGTCTTTCCTATCTCGCAGGCGCGGACCTGCCTGCGTTCATCGTCAACGTGCAGCGCGGCGGCCCCGGCCTCGGCGGTATCCAGCCCAGCCAGTCCGACTATTTCCAGGCGACCCGCGCAGGCGGCCACGGCGACTTCCGTATGCTGGTGCTTGCCCCTGCGTCTGTGCAGGAGATGGCCGATCTGACGGTCAAGGGCTTCGAACTCGCGGATAAGTATCGTATGACCGCGATGGTGCTCGCGGACGGTACGATGGGTCAGATGATGGAGCCCGTCTCCCTCGACTACGACATTAAGCCCGCTCCCGAAAAGCCGTGGGCGACCAACGGCACCAAGATGGAGCGTGAACACAACATCGTCAACTCCCTGTTCCTCGCTCCCGAGGAGCTGGAGAAGTTCAACTTCGACCGCTACGAGCGCTACGCTTACATCGAAGAGAACGAGGCGATGTACGAGGAATATATGATGGACGACGCGGAGATCGTGCTGGTTGCCTTCGGCATCGCGGCGCGCGTGACCAAGAACGCCGTCAATGAAGCCCGCAAGTTCGGCATCAAGGCGGGTCTTATCCGCCCGATTACCCTGTGGCCCTTCCCCAAGGCTCCCTTTGCGAAAGCCGTGGACAACGCCAAGGCGTTCATCTCGGTGGAGCTGTCGATGGGGCAGATGATCGAGGACGTGCGCCTCGCCACCGAGTGCAAGCGTCCCGTTACCCTGTGCAACCGCGCAGGCGGTATGATTCCTTCCCCCGAGCAGGTGCTCGAGGCCATTAAAGAAGCGGCGAACGGAGGTGCGAAATAATGGTCGTATTTGATAAACCCCATGCCCTGAACGATATGCCGATGCACTATTGCCCCGGCTGTACTCACGGCATCATCCACCGTCTGGTGGCAGAAGTCATTGACGAGCTCGGCATTGAAGGCCGCACCATCGGCATCGCACCTGTTGGTTGCTCGGTTATGGCGTATAACTACTTTAACTGCGATATGATCGAGGCGGCACACGGCCGCGCTCCCGCCATCGCGACGGGCGTTAAGCGCGCCGACCCCGAAAACCATGTGGTGTTCACCTATCAGGGTGACGGCGACCTCGCCTCCATCGGTATGGCGGAGACGGTGCACGCCGCCGCGCGTAACGAGAACATCACCATCATCTTCGTCAACAACGCAATCTACGGTATGACGGGCGGTCAGATGGCGCCCACCTCGCTGCCGGGTCAGGTTACCCAGACCTCTCCCTACGGCCGCGATACCAACCATTGCGGTTTCCCGATTCGCGTGTGCGAGATGCTGTCGCAGCTCGACGGCCCCGAATACCTCGAGCGCGTAACCGTCAACAGCGTCAAGAACATCCGCAATACTAAGAAGGCGATCAAAAAAGCGTTCCAGAACCAGCTCGACGGTAAAGGCTTCTCCCTCATCGAAGTGGTGTCCACCTGCCCGACCAACTGGGGCTTGACACCTCAGGCGGCGCTCAAATGGCTCGACGACAATATGCTGCCTTACTACCCGCTCGGCGTGTATAAGGACCGCTCCGCGGCAAAGGAGGAAGCGAAATGAGTACGACACAATTTTTGTTTTCCGGCTTCGGCGGACAGGGCATCCTGTTTGCCGGTAAGTTCCTCGCCTACAAGGGTCTGATGGATGAGAAGCAGGTCAGTTGGTTGCCCTCCTACGGCCCCGAGATGCGCGGCGGTACCGCGAGCTGCGGTGTCATCATCAGCGACGAGCCCGTCGGCTCCCCCATCGTGGCGCGCCCCGACGTACTGGTCGCGATGAACCTGCCCTCTCTCGACAAGTACGAGTCCACCGTCGCTCCCGGCGGTATGATCTTTGCGGACTCCACCCTCATCGAGCGCAAAGTACAGCGCGACGACGTCAAGGTGTTCTACGTCCCGGCGACCAAGCTCGCCAACGACAACGGTACCCCCACCCTCGCCAATATGGTGCTGATGGGTAAGATTCTCAAAGAACTGAACGACTTCGGCGAAGACAGCCTGCGCGCCGCGCTGGGCAAGGTCATCTCCGCCAAGCGCGCCGATATGCTGGAGGTCAACCTCCACGCGATGCAGATCGGCGCGGATTTAGCGTGACAGGAGGTATCCAAACCTGTTTTTTGACAGTACAGGATACCCGACTACGTCGTCACGCTCGTTCGCAATACAACAGTATTACTCGCTCGCCTTCCTTGCATTCGGGCACCCTGCCCTTGTCAAAAAATCTTCGACCACAGGTTTAGGATATTTTGGTTTTTACAAGGAAGACGATGCCGCAAGGCTGACGCCTTGCAAAGAGGATAACGCCGTAAAAAGCAAAATACACAAACCTGTGGCAGGCTTGGATATCTCCTGCCACGCTAAGTAAGGAGTGAACGTTATGCAGATTTCGATTACCAAGACCACCTGCCCGAAGGAAAAGCCGGAGGCTTCCACCCTGGGCTTTGGTAAGCATTTCTCGGATCATATGTTTATGATGGACTACTCCCGCGAGCAGGGCTGGCACGATGCGCGCATCGTCCCCTTCGGCAACCTGTCGTTGCATCCCGCATCGACGGTGCTGCACTACGGCTCCGAGATCTTCGAGGGCCTCAAAGCGTATCGCCGTGCAGACGGCAAGGTGCAGTTGTTCCGTCCCTTGGAGAACATCCGCCGTATGAACCGTTCGGCAGAGCGTATGTGCCTGCCCACCATCCCCGAGGAGGATGCGCTGACTATCCTCAAGGAGTTCGTAAAACTCGAGCAGAATTGGACTCCCTCCGCTCCCGGTACATCGCTGTACCTGCGTCCCTTTATGTTCGGCAACGACGAGACGCTGGGCGTGCACGCGGTGCATAATGCGACCTACATCATCATCGCGTCCCCCGTCGGCAGCTACTACAAAGAGGGCATCAACCCCGTCAAGATTATGATCGAGGATCAGGATGTCCGCGCGGTTCGCGGCGGTACGGGCGAAGCGAAGTGCGGCGGTAACTATGCCGCCTCCAACCGTGCAGGCGAGCGCGCTGAGCAAAAGGGCTATTCCCAGGTGCTGTGGCTCGACGGTGTCGAGCGCAAGTACATCGAAGAGGTCGGCGCAATGAACGTGATGTTCAAGATCAATGGCGAGATCGTCACCCCGATGCTGTCGGGCTCGATTCTCCCCGGTATCACCCGCAAGTCCTGCATCGAGGTGCTCAAGAACGCCGGTTACAAAGTGTCCGAGCGCCTGTTCAGCATCGACGAGCTGGAGCAGGCGATGGCGGACGGCACGCTGGAAGAGGCGTGGGGCTGCGGCACCGCTGCGGTCGTCTCCCCGATCGGTGAATTGTGCTACAAGGGCATCAAGCACCCCGTCAATGACGGTAAGATCGGCGAAGTCACCCAGATGCTGTACGATACCCTGACGGGTATCCAATGGGGCAAGACCGAAGACACCTTCGGCTGGACCTGCCCGATTGAATGAGAATAGGATAGAAAAAGACCTGTATGCTGATGCATACAGGTCTTTTTATTGCGTATAATACCGATCCTCTGCCCATTTTCGGGGATTGTCCTCGATATAGTCCCATATTTCCCGATAATCCCGTTCATCGCGGATAATATGGTCGTGGTAGGAGCGTTGAAATAAACTAGTACCAACCTCTTTTGTCACTAAAACCTTAAAAGACCGCACAATGTTGCTCACCGTCGTAGGGGACGATGCCCACATCGTCCCGTCCAAATGCACGATTAAATGTATATGATTCGGCATAATCACGTATTTCTCAATACGGGACGCGGAATGTAAATACTTCTCTACAACTTTCCCGTATTGTGTTAATTCCACCTGCGGGGCGATGTGGGCATCGCCCCCTACAATATCACACAAGATTTTCGCCTTATTTCTCGTACATATCGTAACAAAATATTTCCCGGCTTGTCCGTAATCATATTCCTTCAATCGATTTTGTTTTCGTTTCGGCAGTTCCATTTGTTATCACCACACATAGTATAGCATAAATACCACCCAAACACAATCGAACATGCCCCTTTTGTTGACATTCCGTGATGTGTTTGATACAATAAACTTACCGAAAGGAGTGACCGAGATGGATGCTGTTCCGTATATTGTACTGTGGCTTCTAACCGTCGTTTTCGCGCTTGTCAGCGTATGGCTGTATTGCCAAAACCGTCCTATCCTCTGTGCCGTAACGGCGGCGGTCCCCACCATTGGTGCTGCTGCTCTGCTTGTCATCCTGCTGCACGATCTCAACCTGCCGCACGATGACGGCATCCCCGTCACTGCTGTGATGCGATGGTTTATGCTGGACGACAACCCCTCGATCCACGAGGTGCGCGCCATCCCCAACGCCGTCGCTCTGCTCGTTGTCGCCGCGCTGTTCTTTGCAATAATGCTGTTACTTATCGTCCGAAAAAAGTCGAAAAATCCCCGAAAATTCCCCTCTTGACAAATAAAATTGCGTGTTATATAATAGAGGAAATTATTTTTTAAATGCGTTGATGGAGAATATTTCGTTCACCGATCGTTTCAGAGAGCCGCCGTTGCTGGGAGGGCGGTACGATTCGAACTGAAATTCTGGCTCCTGAGCAGAGCCGCCCAAAAGGGAAACCTCGGTAGGCGACTACGGCTTGCCCCGTTACCAAGGCAGAGGACTTGTTGGAGTTCTTATGAGCAGACCGTATAGTATACGGTAATCAGGGTGGTACCGCGGAAATTGTATTTTCGTCCCTGAGGTCATCAAATGTGGCCTCAGGGCTTTTTTGTTATCTCGCACCGAAAAGGAGTCGATTGTTATGAACCGCATCCAAATCGCTGACACCACGCTTTGTCCGCAGGGCAATACCTACACCTTCAAGGAGAAGCTGGAGATCGCACGTCAACTCGAAAAGCTGCACGTGGATATTATCGAACTGCCCGAAATCACGGGCGGTAAAACCGATACGCTGCTGGTACGCACCATCAGCGCTTTCGTCAAGGACAGCATTCTGTCGGTGGCGGCAGGCAGCACGATGCAAAGCATTGAGGATGCCGCCGCGGCGCTGGGTAATGCCACCAACGCGCGCATTCGCATTGAACTGCCGTTGTCTCCCGTCGGGATGGAATATACCGCGCATAAAAAGCCCGCCGCGATGCTGGAATGGATTGCGAAAGCGATCTCTGCCGCGTGCGATAAGTGCGCCGATGTGGAGTTCTGCGCGGTGGATGCCACTCGCGCCGATGCGGATTATCTCAAAAAGGCAATCGCCGCCGCTGTCGAGGCAGGTGCCAAGACGGTCAGCGTATGCGACAGCACGGGCGAGATGCTGCCCGACGGCTTTGCCGATTTTGCTGCCGCGGTGATGGAAAATGTGTCCGTCCCTGTCGCGGTCAAATGCGATAATCATAACGGCCTTGCCTCCGCGCAGGCCATCCTCGCTGTGCGCCGCGGTGTCGCCTGCGTTAAGACCGACGTGCAGGGCGCGAGCGTGCCGCTGGAGAGTTTCTGCACAATGGTGAAGAACTGCGGTAACACCTACGGCTTTGACAGCCGCATCCGTTACACCCAACTGCACCGCATCATTAAGCAAATCAACCGCATCACCGACAATGCTAAGGACACCACCGTGGCGGTGTCCGCCGTCGATGAGGCAGGCATCCATCTCGATGCCAAGGACGATAAGGCAGCGGTTATCACCGCCGCCGCCAAGCTCGGTTACGACCTGTCGGACGACGACCAGACGAAGGTATACGAGGAATTCCTGCGCGTTGCAGAGAAAAAGAACGTCGGCGCGAAGGAACTCGACGCCATCATCGCCAGCGTGGCGCTGCAGGTTCCCGCGACCTACAAGCTGGAAAACTACGTCATCAACACGGGCAACGTGCTCGCCGCGAGTGCGCAGATCGCGCTTGTGCGCGACGGCAAGGTGCTGCAGGGCATCGGCACGGGCGACGGTCCCATTGATGCGGCATTCCGCACCATCGAGCAGATCATCGGTCAGCATTTCGAGGTCGATGATTTCCAAATCCAGTCGGTTACCGAAGGTCGCGGTGCGATGGGCAGCGCGCTCGTCAAACTGCGCTCGAACGGTAAACTGTATTCCGGCAACGGCATCTCCACCGACATCATCGGTGCGAGCATCCGCGCATACCTGAGCGCGGTCAACAAGATCGTCTACGAGGAGGCGTAACCCTGATGAAATTCTCATTCTCAACAAAGGGCTGGCACGACAGCACCTTTGAGGATTTTTGCGATATTGCGCAGGAACTGCACTTTGAGGGCATAGAGCTGCACAACATCCACAACCGCCTGTTCTCCGACAAGAATGGCGCGTTCCACGACTACGCCGCAGCGGCGACTCTGCGCCGTCTGTATGAGAAGAAACTGCAGCTGCCCTGCATCGACGCCATCGGCGACATCGCCGATCCTGCGGCGCAGCACGACTGCATCGCGGAGATCCGTCAGTGTATGGAGATCGCACGCAACTTAAAGATCCCCGCCATCCGCGTGCGCGCGGAGGCGAAGGCGGACGAGGACGCGGCGGTAGAGACCGTCTATGCCCTGCTCGCCACCCTGCTGCCCGAGGCAGAGGATGCAGGTGTTTGCCTGCTTGTCGAGACCGCAGGCCTTTTCTGCAACACGAAGAAGTTGCGCGACCTGCTCGACCGCTTCGCCTGCGACAACCTCGCGGCACTGTGGAATATGTCCGCGGCATTCCTCGGCGCGGGTGAAGATCCCGACGACATCATCAAAAACCTTGGCATCTACGTGCGCCATGTGCATATGAGCGACGCGACCAAGGAGGGCGATGAGGTTGTCCACCGCTTGCTCGGCGAGGGCGACCTGCCCATCGCAGATATGATGCTCGCGCTGCGCTCGGTCAACTACGACGGCTTTATCTCCCTCGTGTGGGATCCCACGTGGTGCGAGGAGCTGGACGATATGGAGATCATCTTCGCCCAGTTCGTTAACTACATGAAGCAGTTCGGCGACACCTCCCGCAACGAGAAAGCACTCTACTACAACCGCGCCCACACGGGTAAATACGTGTGGGAGAAAGATCGCCTCATCGACGCGACCTTCTCGGACGTGCTCGACCGTATGGTGGAGGAGTTCCCCGACCAGTACGCATTCAAATACACTACCCTCGACTACACCCGCACCTACAGCGAATTTCGCGACGATGTCGACGAGTTCGCCCGCGTGCTCATCGCGCTGGGAGTCAAGGCAGGCTCCCACGTTGCCGTGTGGTGCTCCAACGTGCCGCAGTGGTACATTGCGTTCTGGGCGACGGTGAAGCTCGGTGCGGTGCTGGTCACCGTCAACACCGCCTACAAAATTCACGAGGTGGAATACCTGCTTCGCCAGTCCGACACCCACACCCTCATCATCACCGAAGGGGCGAAGGACTGCCATTACGGGCAGATCATTGCGGAGCTGTGCCCCGAGCTTACCACCCTCAAGGCCGGTAAGCCCCTGCACACCCGTCGTCTCCCCTTCCTACGCAACGTCATCACCGTCGGCTTTAAACAGAAGGGCTGCCTCGAGTGGAACGAGTGCCTCGCGCTCGCCGAACAGGTGCCGATCGAAGAAGTCTACCGCATGGCTGCTGCCGTCGACAAGGACGACGTCTGCAATATGCAGTACACCTCCGGCACGACGGGGTTCCCCAAGGGCGTGATGCTCACCCACTACAACGTCGTCAACAACGGCAAATACATCGGCGACCACATGGATCTCTCCACCGCCGACCGTATGATGATTCAGGTGCCGATGTTCCACTGCTTCGGTATGGTGCTGTCCATGACCGCGTCGATGACCCACGGCACGACGATGCTGCCGCTGCCCTATTTCTCCCCGAAGCCCGCGCTCGCCTGCATCCACAACGAGCACATCACCGCCTTCAACGGCGTGCCGACAATGTTCATCGCGATGATGCAGCACGAGGACTTTGAAAAGACCGATTTCTCCTATATGCGCATCGGCATTATGGCGGGTGCCAACTGCCCCGCCGACCTGATGAAGCAGGCAGCAAACGGTCGTATGCAGATGAAGGAGATCGTATCGGTCTACGGACAGACCGAGGCCTCCCCCGGCTGCACGATGAGCAGCTACTACGACTCGCTGCAGGTGCGCACCGAAACGGTTGGTAGCGCGTTCGCCAACGTGGAGTGTAAGATCGTCGATCCCGAGACGGGCGAAGACTGTCCCGACGGCGTCAACGGCGAGTTCGTCGCCCGCGGCTACAACATTATGAAAGGCTACTACAAGATGCCTGGGGCCACCGCCGCCGCCATCGACGCGGACGGCTGGCTGCACACGGGCGACCTTGCCTGCCGCACCCCCGAGGGCAACTACAACATCACCGGCCGACTCAAGGATATGATTATCCGCGGAGGCGAAAACATCTACCCGAAGGAGATCGAGGAATTCATCTACACCTGCCCGAAGGTACGCGACGTGCAGGTTATCGGTGTCCCCGACGAGAAATACGGCGAGGAAATTATGGCGTGTGTTATCCTCAAAGAGGGCGAGACGATGACCGAGCAGGAGATGAAGGACTTTGTCGCGGCGAGTATGGCGCGGCATAAGGTGCCGCGTTACATCGACTTTGTCGACAACTTCCCGATGAATGCCGCGGGCAAGATCCTCAAGTACAAGATGCGCGAAGCAGCGGAAGAAAAGATCAAGGCGATGAAGGTGAACGGCTAATGGTGCACAACTACCGCGTCATTGACGCGCACTGCCACATCTACCCTCCCCGCATCGCTGCCGCGGCAGTGCGCGGAACGGATACGTTCTACGACCTGCACTCGGTCTACGACGGCACGACCAACGACCTGCTCACGCGGGGCGCGGCGGCGGGCTTTGACCATGTCATCGTGCAATCGGTCGCGACCACCCCGCATCAGGTGAAGAGCATCAACGAGTTCATCGCCGCCGAGGTTAACGCGAGCGACGGACGAATGACGGGGCTCGGCACACTCCACCCCGACAGCCTCGATTTGGCGGGCGACGTCGCCCATCTGCGCGAGCTAGGTCTGCACGGCGTTAAGCTCCATCCCGATATTCAGCAGTTTAAGATCGACGACTATCGCTGTCTCAAGATCTACGACTTGTGTGAGCGAGAGGGGCTTCCCATCCTGCTACACACAGGAGACAGCCGCTACGACTATTCCAATCCCAACCGCCTGCTGCCCGTGATGAAAATCTACACTGAGCTGACCATCGTCGGCGCTCACCTCGGCGGTTGGTCGGTGTGGGATGAGGCGGTGGAAAAGCTCGTGGACCTGCCGAATCTCTACGTCGACACCTGCTCCTGCTTTGCCTTTATGGATCGACAGAAAGTAAAGGACATCATCCTCGCCTACGGTGCTGATCGTGTGTTATTTGGCACCGACTACCCGATGTGGCCGATGGAGGACGAGGTCGAAGCGCTGCTCAGCCTGCGGCTAAACGAGCAGGACAACCGCAAGATCCTCGCCGAAAACGCTGAAAAGGTGTTTGGGCTGTAATAATGCAAGAAAAATCCGCTGTTGCTTTGGCAACAGCGGATTTTTTGTTATCACAGATTGAGCTTGAAGGGCGGCTCTTCTTGTTTGATGGAATAGTACAGCAGATTCGCCACATACGCCGCGAAGCCATGGTTGCAGCTCGCCTCGCCGTTCATATGCTCCCACAGCGTGCCGGTGATGCGCGCCATATCGGTGTAGTAGCCGAGCACCTCGCGACGGCACTGGTCGTACAGACCATAACGCAGCAGGATGTCCAAACGCAGCAGATTGCCGGTGAAGGCGTTAGAGGGATAGACCTTCGGGTACAGCCCTGTCTTTTCGCGTTGCGGGCCGAAGTCGGTGATTAGTTTCTGCCACAGTTCGGGATGCGACTCAGGGGTCGCGATGCCGAAGAAGAAGGCGTGGTACTGGCAGGTCTCGGTGGTCTCGCCCGTGGAAACGGGCACACCCTCGTCGTTATACACCTCGTTGTCGACGAAGAACTCGCCGTTGAATGACCGCTCGAGGATGGTCTTCTTGAGTGCCTCGGCCTTGTCGAGCAGCGCATCATCGCCGTACAGCTTACTCGTCGCGCGCAGCATATAGGCATAGACCATATTGTTCGGGAAGTTGATATCCTGCACAAGATCGTTCGCCTTCGACCACTCGACGAACGCCCACGCGGGCAGATGATCGAGCAGACCGTCGTCGTTCTCGATGGTCTTTAAGTACCCCAGCATACGGTAGACAAGATCCTTCGAGCGCGCCGCAAGGTCGGTATCCCCCGTGCGGCAGGTATAGTCCTCCAGCTCCGCAACATACCACAACGCCCAGTTGAGGATGAAGCTGCCATTAAAATGATCCGAGGGATAGCACATCGGTACCATACCGTCGGGCAGCTTATAGAAACTGTCGGGGAGGATGAAGTTCTCAAGGAACTGCTTTTCCATCAGCGCGTTATTGGTGAAAAACTGCGCCGCACGGCCGATAAAGAAGCTGTCGCACAGCCAGCCCGCACGCTCACGGGTCGGGCAGTCGGTGAACAGATCCGCCGCGTTCTGCCGGAAGGTGTGCCACGCCGCCTCAAACACCAGCTGCTCGTCAGCATTATCGGACGGCAGCTCAACCGTGCGGTCATAGGGGTGAACATACTCCAGCATATGCAGGTTGCTGACCGTCACCTCGCCGCTGACGCAGACGAGCTTAAAGTAGCGGTAGCCCATTGGTTCCATATTTATAAAGTGATAGTCGCCTTCCTGCAGCTGCAGGCGGATGACGTTGGTGCACATCAGACGCAAGGCATCGACATCGCCGTCGGTAAGCACCTCATCGTACAGCATATACACATCCGCCGCCTTGTCGCAGTGGATGTCCATCGCGGTAAAGCCCGTGCACTCGCGGGGCAAAGCGAGAGTCTCGTAGCTTCCCTCGGCGAGCTCCGTCTCTCCGCTGTAAGGGCGCTTGCCTGCGGTAGGGGTGTACACAAAGCGTTGGATCTCGTCGGAATGTACGATATCCATTTCCTCGATCGCGTAGCCGGTATAGCGGCTGTTATCCAGCGCACGATCGCGATAGGGATTCTCGAGCGGCGCGGTGACGGTCAGATCACCATGAGCGATAACCTCCGCGGGCTTAACAAAAGGGAACTTGTGTAGCGGCAACTCACGCGGGAGCAGTACCTTCTTCTCGGTGAGCTCGAGCACACAGACCTCGGCATCGGGCGATACCTTCCCTACCGTCCACGCATCGGTGTCGGGATGCAAACGATAATCCTCAACAAAGGTGCGCTGGACGCTATAGCGCTGGACATTGCGCACACGCTGATTGAGACGGTAAGCCTCAAAACCGATCGGCTTTTCGTCCGTTGCGGCGACGATCGCGCCGTCATTCTCCACCTCAAGCTGGATAAAGCCCGGCTGCATCAATGAGCCGAA
>CAJGCA010000034.1 GCA_904501705.1 Clostridiaceae bacterium
CCATTTCTACAATCATCAGCGCATCCAACTAAAAACAAAACTGACACCACTTGAAAAGCGATGTCAGTATGTTGCTTAAAATTTAATTTTAGCTACCATAGGGTTCTTTTTGTATTGTCTGCACAAATTGGAGCAGTGCAGCACTGGGCCGTTTTTTGAGGTATTTAATTATTTCACTTTAAAACTATCCTTGAGGGAAACCGATCGGTTAAATACCAAGTGCTCGCCGTTGCTATCTTTGTTATCTACGCAGAAATAGCCGAGACGCATAAACTGGAAGGAAGCAGGTGCGGATGCTTCGGCGAGGGCGCCTTCAAGCTTACAGCCCTGCAACACTTCGAGTGATTCGGGGCTGAGGCAGGAGAGGAAGTCCTTATCTGCACCGTCGGGATCGGCATCGGTGAAGAGGTTGGAATACAGACGCACTTCTGCGTCAACGGCCGTCGAAGCGTCCACCCAATGGATGGTGCTCTTGACCTTGCGTCCGTCAGCGGTGTTGCCGCCCTTGCTGTCGGGGTCGTACTCGGCGAGTACCTCGATGACGTTACCGACCTCGTCCTTAACGCAGCCGATACATTTGATAACATAAGCGGATTTCAGGCGTACCTCGTTGCCGTGGAAGAGGCGGAAATAGCCCTTGATCGGCTCCTCCATAAAGTCGTCCGCCTCAATAAACAGGTTCTTGGAGAAGGTCACCTTGCGAGTGCCCGCTTCGGGCTTCGCGGGATTATTCTCGACCTCGAATACATCCTGCTGATCATCGGGATAGTTGGTAATGGTCAGCTTAACCGGATGAAGCACCGCCATCGCACGTTGGGCGTTCTCGTTGAGGTCCTCGCGCAAGCAGGCCTCCAGCAGAGCAACCTCGACGGTGTTCGGCACCTTTGCTACGCCGATTTTCTCGCAGAAGGTGCGGATTGAGGTGGGGGTGTATCCGCGGCGGCGCAGACCGCACAGGGTCGGCATACGCGGATCGTCCCAGCCTGATACGAAGCCTTCCTCGACCAGCTTGCGCAGCTTACGCTTGGACATCACGGTGTAGTTGATGCCCAGACGCGCGAACTCGATCTGACGGGGATCCGCTTCAATGTCAACGTTCTCCACCACCCAGTTATACAGAGGTCGATGATCTTCAAATTCGAGCGAGCAGAGGGAGTGGGTGATTCCCTCCATCATATCCTCGATCGGGTGGGCGAAGTCGTACATCGGGTAAATGCACCATTTGTTGCCCTGACGGTGATGGGGGCAGTGGTTAATACGGTAGATAACCGGATCGCGCATATTAAAATTACCGCTGGCGAGATCAATTTTCGCGCGTAGCGTCATTCGACCGTCCTCAAACTCACCTGCACGCATACGGGCAAACAGGTCAAGGCTTTCTTCAACGGGTCGATCGCGGTAAGGGCTAACAGCAGGGTGGGTGAGATCGCCGCGGTTTTCGCGGACCTGATCGGGTGTCTGCTCACAGACGTAAGCGAGACCCTTATTGATCAGGCCGATCGCCTGCTCATACATCACCTCGAAATAATCCGAAGCATAGTAAAAACGATCGTCCCAATCGAAGCCGAGCCAGTGGATGTCCTCCTGAATGGCATCGACATACTCTTCGTCTTCTTTGGTCGGGTTAGTGTCATCCATACGCAGGTTGCAGATGCCGCCGTATTTCAGCGCCGTGCCGAAGTCGATGCACAGTGCCTTGGCATGGCCAATGTGCAGATAACCATTCGGCTCGGGCGGGAAACGGGTGTGCACGGTCTTGCCGTAGCACCGCCCGCCTTCCTTGAGTTCTTCGTCGATAATGGCGTGAATAAAATTGGTAGACGTGATTTCAGACATAGTATTGTTCTCCTCAAATGCGGTTTTCGAAGGTCTTGATAGCGGCGTTGAGACGGTTGCTCGCCGTCTCTGTACCGAGAAGCTGCATTATTGAGCACAAATCCGGTGTGTTGCGGCGGCCAGTGATCGCTACGCGAATAACGGTGCTCACATCACCGACATGCCCCTTGAAGGCAGTAGGATCGGCCTTGTAGGCTTTGACATCGGGACTGAAGCCGAGATCGGCACAGATGCTCTTAATGGTGTCAAACCACGCCTGCTTGTCCTGTGCAACATCGTACACTTTGCTATAGGCACGAAGAATCGCGGCGGCGTCAGCAGGCGTAATGTTTTCGGGTAACTCCAGCGTATTCTCGTAGGTATCCTCGAAGAAGTAGGACACATATTCCGGCACGTCACTCCAACGAGCGATATCTTTACGCGGTTTCGCATTGCCGCGATCAATGGAGAAAATGCCGATAGAATAAGCCTTATCCTTTTTGAGCAGTGCAGCAAAGGCTGTATCGTACTCGTCTGCCCATTTCTCAACCTGTTGTTCGACTGCTTCTGCATCCATACGGGCGATGACATTCTTGCTGACGTCGTTGAGCTTGTCCAGATCGAATAATGCGCCCGATACGCTCATCTTTTTGAGATTGAATTTGAACTGCCTGCGATCGGCTGTGGGATTAGCGCGACGCCAATCCTCAAAGTCGCTGTTCGCGATGGTTAGCAGATACTCCAGCACGCTGTCGGCGGGATAGCCCTGTTGTGCGTAGAAATGCATTGCCGCCTGCGGGTCTTTACGCTTGGACAGTTTACGCTTGTTGCCGCTGTCCTCCACCATAATGGGGCTGACGTGGGCGTATTTCGGTGGCTTGAAGCCCAGTGTTTTGAACAGTTGCAGATGCTTCGGCACGGAAGAGATCCACTCGTCTCCACGGATTACGTGAGTGGTGCGCATCAAATGATCGTCCACCGCATGTGCAAAGTGATAGGTGGGGATGCCGTCGGATTTGAGCAGGACGATGTCCTCGTCGTTCTCGGGCATCTCGATCGTGCCCTTGATCATATCGTCAAATTTAATGCGGTTTTGTTCACTGCCCATCGAGCGAAGACGAACAACATACGAATCACCGTTCTGAATACGCTCGAGCGCTTCTTCAGGGGTGATGTTGCGGCACAACGCATACTCGCCGTAGTAGCCGGTGCGGTCCTTCTTCTGCTCTTGTTGTTCACGGGCGGCCTGGCGCTGCTCCTCCGAGCAAAAGCAGGGGTAGGCGAGGCCCTGCACGACAAGATCCTTGACGAATGCGTGGTAGATCTCCGCGCGCAGACTCTGCTGATAAGGGCCATAGTCCCCCTTAATCACACCGGGAGCGATAAAGCCCTCGTCGATGGAAAGCCCAAACTCATTAATACCCTTAAGGATATCGTCCGCGCCGCCCTCGACCTCGCGCTTTTTATCCGTGTCCTCTAAACGGAAGAAGAACACGCCGTCGGTCGCATCCGCCGTAAGACGGTTGACCATGGAGGTGAAGAAGGTGCCGAGATGCAGATATCCCGTCGGCGAAGGAGCGATACGCGTCACACGTGCGCCATCTTTAAGCGTCCGCGCGGGGAACATCACCTCGTAATCCGCAGGCGTTTTATCAATGTTCGGAAACATTATTTGAGCTAATTGTGCGTTAATGGACATAGCGAACCTCCGAAATACCATTTAATCTTATATATTTTACATTTATCTGTTGAAAAAGTCAATGCAAGTGTGCTATTATATAGATAGTTTTTTCCGAGTTTTTCAAATTTCTCGGTGTTTAGAGAAGAGGTATGACAATGAGTGACATCCAACAACCGACAATTGAGCGCAAAAAACGTGTTTTGAGCTGTATCCAGCCGACGGGAGTTCCCACACTCGGTAACTATTTCGGAGCACTGCGCAACTGGGTGAAAATGCAGGATGAGTTCGACTGCTTTTACGCAGTTGCCGATCTGCACGCCATCACGGTGCGGCAGGATCCGGCCAAATTCCGTCAGCAGATTATGGAGACCTTTGCGTTGCTGATGGCGATCGGCCTTGATCCCGAGAAGAGTCTGCTGTTTGTGCAGTCGCAGGTGCCGGCTCACGCACAGCTGTCGTGGTTGCTGTCGTGCTGTACGCAGTTCGGCGAATTATCGCGTATGACGCAGTTTAAGGATAAGTCCGCCAAGCACGCTGATAATATTAACCTCGGTCTGTTTTCCTATCCTACGCTGATGGCGGCGGACATTCTCTTGTATCAGCCGGAATACGTCCCTGTCGGAGCGGATCAGAAGCAGCACTGTGAGTTGACCCGCAACATCGCCGAACGATTCAACAGCATCTATGGCAATACCTTTGTCGTGCCCGAGCCGTATATTATGAAGACGGGTGCTCGTGTGCGTTCGCTACAGGATCCGACTAAGAAGATGTCCAAGTCCGACGAGAACGTCAACGCGTTTATTTCGCTTAAGGACGATAAGGATACTATTATCCGCAAGTTCCGCCGCGCGGTTACCGATAGCGAGGCGCGCGTGTATTACGGCGAAGGCAAGGACGGCATCAATAACCTGATGGAGATCTACGGTGCGATCGTTGGCAAGACGATGCAGGAGATCGAGCAGGAATTCGAGGGTAAGGGCTACGGCGACTTTAAGTCGGCCGTTGGCGAAGCCGTCGCGGGCGAACTAACGCCCATCCAGGAGCGTCTGCAGACCCTGTTGGGGGATAAGGCGCAGCTCGAGCAACTGATGCGCACGGGCGCAGAGCACGCGTCCTATGTCGCGGGTCGTACTTTGGCCAAAGCGCAGAAGAAAATGGGTTTTTATCAGTTTAAATAAGGCTCATCAAATATAGACACATCAAACGCCGGTGAGATCAAACGCGGGGATCAGTTCTCCGCCGCTGCTTTCCCGGCTTTGTGTATATCCGTCGGTGATACCGAGCGCGATCATATGATCCAGCACCTTATCGCACTCACGGCGGGTGAGAGGACGCTGCAATTCCTTGTATCTCGCGATATCACCCATAGGCGTATATTGGAACATCAGGCTGATCCATAGTCGATCCTTGTATTGAGCCAGCCAGTCCAACACCGCCAGCGACTCTTTTGTATGCCCCGGCAGTACCAGATGCCGCACGATCGTCCCGCGGCGAATCAGTCCGTTCTCATCCAAGACAACGGGGCCGGTCTGCCGTGCCATCTCTAATATGGCGGCGGACGCATAGGAAAAATATTCATCAACATTGGAAAACGCCTTGGCGACGTCGGCATGGACGTATTTGCAGTCCGGCAGATACACATCCACGAATCCCTCGAGTTTTTTCAGCGTATCTACGCGTTCGTAGCCGCTGGAGTTGTATATGATCGGGATTGATGGTTTGTAAAGCTCAATAGCTTTACAAATAGAGTGCACATAATGCGTCGGGTTTATCAGATTAATATTGTGCGCACCTGCTGCCTCTAACTCGCGGAAGATGTCTGCCAGTCGCTCTGCGGTGATAGGCTTTCCGCTTCTTTGGTGGCTGATTACAGCGTTCTGGCAGAACAGGCAATGAAGGGAGCAGCCGGAGAAAAACACGGTGCCCGAACCATGTGTGCCGCTTATACACGGCTCTTCTCCGAAGTGCAGCGCTGCACGAGCAACGACGGGTTGTGCAGGCATCCCGCAGAATCCACCGCTATTGGAGCTGTCACTACGCAAAGCTTTACATTGATGTGGACATATCGAACACAGAAATTCTGCCATTTCATCACCTCGTTTATGCTGTACATTGTATCAAAATTACTCGTATATTGCAATAGAAACCCGAAAGGAGCTCGTATATGACTAACCTTGAAACCGTTATGGAGAATCTTCGAAAAAACCATTTAAATCCGCAATACGTTTCGAAGAAGGAGGATGTCCTCCCGCTGATTGAGCGCATCCTTCGCGAAGGTGATACCGTCGCTGTCGGCGGTTCGGTGACGTTAGACGAGATCGGCGCTCTTGACCTGCTTCGTAGCGGGAAGTATCAATTCCTTGATCGCTACGCCGAAGGGCTCACGCGTGAACAGATAGAAGAGATTTTTCGTCGCTCTTTTTTTGCTGATGCATATTTGTGTTCATCCAATGCCATCACCGAGCAGGGAGAACTATACAACGTTGACGGCACGGGGAACCGCGTCGCCGCGATTGCCTACGGCCCTAAAAAGGTGATCATTGTCGCGGGAATAAATAAGATTGTGAAGGATATTGACGATGCTGCTCGCCGCGTAAAAACCTGTGCGGCGCCCCCAAACACGCGTCGTTTGGGCTTCGAGACCTATTGCAACAAGACTGGCCATTGCGCAAAGGTCGACGGCGGAATGACGGCCGGCTGTGCGGCGGATCTGCGCATCTGCTGCAGTTACCTTATTACAGGATTTCAGCGACAAACGGATCGCATTTATGTAATCCTTGTCGGAGAAGAATGTGGATATTAAAAAAAGCAGAGACTGTCATCGGACAGCCTCTGCTTTTACTTTAATTTCTTCGCATAACGCAGCAAGGATGCGCGTTCATTCGGCAGTTGATCGCTCATCACCAGCTCCAGCAGTGTCTGCAGCGTATCTCCGAGTTGTTTATCAGCCGAATAGCCGATCGACATTAGATCGTCGCCGTTTATTGCCAGATCTCTAATCGAGAAGCACACGCCTTGATCAATGAGCTCGCGCAAGCGAGCAGCAATGCAATCCAACATTTGGATACGATCCAGTTTGTCCGGATGCTGTCCATAGACATCCGCCCGCTGGATTTCAACGAGGTCAAGTGCCCTCTCGGGCCCCATACGATTAAGAATCCGCTTGAGAGCATGGTCAATGGGGAATAGATCATCGTCGTGATGGATAATGAGCTTTTTTGTCGCATCGATCGTTGCGCGATCAAAATGCAGACGTGTTAAAGCTTGCTCGGCAATCGCAGCACTGACGGCGGCATGGCCTGTAAAGTGATCAATGCCGTTCTCGTCACGCGTGTAGCAGGCGGGTTTTCCACTGTCATGGAAGAGCATCGTCAGCCGAAGGATCGGTTTCGCTTCAACGGCTGCGATCGTTTCGACGATATGTTCGTAAACGGACAAGAAATGATAGGGGTTACTTTGTTCCAAGCCGATTGTAGGTGCAATCTCGGGGAGGATGACAGAAAACACATCCGAGAATGTCAGCATAACGTCACGGACGTTTTCGCCGCAAAGCAATTTCACCAACTCAGACTGTACTCTCTCGGCGGCGATGCGCCGAAGCAAGGGAGCAAGCTTATGGATGGCTTTTGCCGTCATTTTCTCAATCGAGAAGCCAAACTGCGCGGAAAACCGCAACGCACGCAGAATACGCAAGGCATCCTCGGTAAAGCGTTTTTCGGGATCTCCGACGCAGACGATCTGACGGTTATCCAAATCTGCCAGACCGGAAAAATGATCGATGATACCGACTGTGGGGTGATAAGCCATGGCGTTGATCGTGAAATCACGCCGCTGAAGATCATCGCGCAAATTACGCGTAAACGAGACACTGTCGGGATGGCGGTTGTCGCTATACTCACCGTCGACACGATAGGTGGTGATCTCCAGCGGTTTGTTCTCGACAAGCACCGTCACCGTGCCGTGCTGAATGCCCGTCGGAATAACGCGATGTACGGCAAATACCTCGATAATCTCCTCGGGCAACGCGTTCGTCGTGATATCCCAGTCATTCGGCTCGCATCCCATCAGCGTATCGCGCACGCAACCGCCGACAACATAGGCTTCATGGCCGTTGTTATTCAGTTGTTGGAGCGCGTAAGCGACATGAGAGGGGAGTGTGATCGTCATAACGGTACCTCACATTACATTTTGTGTCCGTGCTGGAGCAGCAGTCGCTGTTTTTCATCCCACAGCTTCTGCGATAGGTCGACATAGTATCGATGGGGATTTTCAAAGCGCAGAACCTCATCCCAGATGGTCTCCATCTGCTCCTTACAATACGTGCGGATCTCCTCGACAGAGGGGGATTCATAAACGCTTTTACCATCTTCAAACAACTGCACCTGCAGCGGCACCGCGCGGAAATCGGTCAGCGTCTTACGCTTCCAGATGTGTTCGGGGTCGAAGATCTCGTACGGCTTGGTGTCGTCAATGATCTCATCGTGCATCGTAAGCACGTCCGCGATCGCCTTGTTGTTCTCGCGGTCATACAGACGCCACAGCTTTTTAAAGCCGGGGTTGGTGATCTTAGCAATGTTTTCGCTGACCTTGATCTTCGGGATGATCTCGCCGTCCTGCTCGACAGCAACGAGCTTATACACGCCGCCGAACACAGGGGCGCTGGACGCGGTGATCATGCGCTCGCCAACACCAAAGTTGTCGACGCATGCGCCTTGGCGGATCATATCTTGGATAATGTATTCATCCAATGAGTTGGAGGCGGTGATCTTACAGTCGGGGAATCCCGCCTCATCGAGCATTTTGCGGGCTTTCTTGCTTAAATAGGTGATATCGCCCGAGTCAATGCGGATGCCGCGGGGACGGTGCCCGTTCGGCACAAGCACCTCGTTAAACACGCGAATGGCGTTCGGGATGCCCGATTTCAGTACGTTGTAGGTGTCGACAAGCAGCGTGCAGGAATCGGGATAGGTCGTTGCATACGCCTTGAACGCCTCGTATTCCGAGTCGAACAGCTGCACCCAGCTGTGCGCCATCGTGCCGAGCGCGGGGATGCCGAATTCGCGGTCAACGATGGTGCAGGCAGTGCCGGAACAGCCCGCGATATAGGATGCGCGTGCGCCGTAGATTGCGCCGTCGCAGCCCTGCGCGCGCCGAGAGCCGAACTCCATCACGGGACGCCCTTGCGCCGCACGCACGATGCGGCTGGATTTGGTGGCGATGAGAGACTGATGGTTGACCAGCACGAGGATCATCGTCTCAATAAACTGCGCCTGCATGGCAGGACCGCGCACGGTGACGATCGGCTCGTGCGGGAAGATCGGGGTGCCCTCGGGCACAGCCCACACGTCACAGGTGAATTTGAAGTTACGCAGATACTCGAGGAACTGCTCGTTGAACAGCTTCTTCTCGCGCAAATACGCAATATCGTCATCCGTGAATGTCAGATCCTTGATATAGCGGATAACTTGCTCAATACCGGCCATAATCGCTAATCCGCCGCCGTCGGGAATGGTGCGGAAGAACATATCAAAATAGACGATCCGCTCGCCGTTTCCGGTGCAGAAAAAACCGTTAGCCATCGTGATCTCATAGAAATCCGTCAGCATCGTGAGGTTATTTTTTGACAGTAGATTGGTGTTATCCATTGATTTTATTCCTTTCGTGTCAAAAGCGTCATTTTTTGAAATTATAGCACCTTTTTGCTCGTTCGTCTACCGTTTTTATACAAAAAAACATCCCGAACACCGCATTTAGTCGTGTTCGGGATGCATTGTTACAGAGTTTTGACCAATTCCTTCAGATATGCCGCAAAATCCTCACGCATATCCGCGCGAATGAGGGCAACCTCGCAGTTTGCCTGCAGGATGCCGAGCTTATTGCCCATATCGTAGCGCTTGCCGATAAAATCAACGCCCATCATATTACCATTCTTCGCCTGAATGCACATCGCATCGGTAAGCTGGATCTCACCACCGGCGCCGGGCTTTGTCTCGGCAAGAATGTCGAAAATATCCGGTGTCAGCACACATCTGCCGAGAATTGAGTAGAGCGACATTACTTTGTCGGGAGATGGTTTTTCAATCATGTCCGAGACATCGTATACATTATCTCGCACAGGGGAGACAGCCAGCGAGCAATATCGCAGGATCTGCTCAGATGTAACCTCTTTGATGCCAACGACTGATTTGCCAAACTCTTCGTAAATGCGGCATAGCTGACCGCAAACAGGATCGTCACCGATGATGACGTCATCGCCATACAACACAGCAAATGGTTCATTGCCGACAAAGGCCTTCGCACACGCAATGGCATGGCCGAGCCCCTTTGTCTCTTTTTGACGGATAAACTGGATGTTCGCCATATTGGAGAGTTTGAGCACCTCTTCGAGCATATCCGTTTTTCCGCTTTCTTCAAGACGCTGCTCAAGCTCGATGCTGTGATCGAAATGATCCTCGATCACGCCTTTTCCGCGGTTGGTGATGATGAGAATGTCCTCAATGCCTGCCGCTACTGCCTCTTCAACAATATACTGGATCGCAGGCTTGTCAACGATAGGGAGCATTTCTTTGGGCATTGATTTCGTCGCAGGTAGCACACGCGTACCGAGCCCTGCCGCAGGGATAACGGCCTTTCTCACTTTTGCCATACTGATCCTCCGTTAAATGAATATAATCAAAATCTGCGTGATAAAATATTGTGCAATATAACCGATAACCATTACTGCGATGGAAACACCACCGATTGAAGAAAGCTCACCCGCCGTGAGGTCCGGTGTCTTTTGCCGAACGTGCGTAATAACTCTGCCGCAGTGATCACGATAAAGTCGATTGCCAAACAGCGCTAAAACGATTGAAACCACGAGCATTATAACAGAAAGCAAGGAGATTGACAAGAGAAAATACGTACTCGACGGTTTCGAGATGACGGATTCAATGAGTGAGAACAGCTCTGTACTCGACATTTCATCGGTTACGACCAGCCCAAGGTTTTTGTATGCAATCTCCGTTACCGCCGTCTGCAGGAGCTCAAGAATCATCACGATAGCGCCCAGGCCGTACATCTTTCGGTAGAGTAGCCAAAGTGGCCCGAAGAAAAATGCCGCCCAGTTCCAGGAAGCACTGCTACCGTTACGCGCTATTCGCCGAAAACGCGGTAGATAATACTCCGACTTTGCGCCAACAAACGCAGCTAAATCCTCGGCCTTTATACCATCAATAACCTCGTTCGGAGCAACCGTTTGAGATTTCTTGTCAGGGTTGTGGAATGGCTGATACTCATTGAATGTCGGCTGTGGATCGCTTTGCCATGTGGTATCACTCTTAAGAGAGGTGCCGCAGTGCTTGCAAAATTCCGAAAACTCTGGATTTGATGTATGGCACTGCGCACATATTTGATGCGCAGAGTTCTCATTGGCTGTTACTCGGTCGGTCGGTTCGCCTTGAGGAGAGTTCTGCGTTGTTGACGCACGATCGCGCCGCCACTGCTCGGGCGTGTCGTGTAGATGGTGCAAGTGGCAATGCCATTCCTTTGCCCAACATTCTCTGTGATGGGGAAGGCCGCAATGCGGGCATGCAACAACATCATCTTTTTCGGTGAATAGCTGCTGACAAACAGGGCAGCTGTATCCTTCGTAAAAGTACAATTGTCTCAACTCCATTCTATGACTATTATAGCTTGCTTTGTTGATTGTCGCAACATAAATACGGGAAATTTATAAAAATTTCATATTTATTTGCAGTTTTCAGTCATAAAACGCCCGCCACATCTTGATATTTTTTTGTAAAAAAGTATAATATAATAAATAGTTTTTTAAAGGGTGATTATGTTGAGTAAGGCACGAGATTTTTTTGAATCAATTGCGGATAAACGCGTGATGATTTGCGGTATCGGCAACAATAACATCCCTGTTATTTATACATTCCTCAAATACGGTGCGAAGGTTACCGCTTGCGATAAACGCACATCTGCCGAGCTCGGCAATGTTGCCGATGAGCTTCGTGCGGCGGGTGCACAGTTGCACCTCGGAGAAAACTATCTCGATGACCTTGATGCTGACCTTGTTCTTCGCACTCCCGGTATGAAGCCCTATTTACTGCAATTTGAGCAGGCTCGCGCACGCGGTATCACTGTTACTTCTGAGATGGAATTATTCTTTGAGTTGTGCGAGGCGCCGATCTATGCCGTGACAGGCTCCGATGGCAAGACTACGACCACAACGATCGTCGCAGGACTATTGGATTCAGCGGGCATCAAAACCTTTGTTGGAGGAAATATTGGCCGTGCGTTGCTCCCATATGTTGAAGAGATCCGGCCTGAGGATGCGGCGGTTGTTGAACTCTCCAGCTTTCAGTTGACCAATATGACGAAATCTCCGCAAGTCGCCATTGTCACCAATGTCGCGCCTAATCATCTGGACTGGCACACGGATATGCAGGAGTATATCGACGCTAAACGCAATCTTGTATCGCATCAGCGCAGCGAGGACCGCGCTGTTCTTAATCTGGATAACGATGTCACCAATCGTTTTTCGGATTTTACGCTCGGCGATGTATGGCGCTTTTCACGCAGGAACTCCGTCAATAAAGGGTGTTGGCTGAATGATCGCCGTCAAATCGTCATCTCTGACGGCGTGAGCGACCGGATCGTTATGAATGCAGACGATATTCGTATTCCCGGTGAGCACAATATTGAGAATTATATGGCGGCAATATCCGCTGTTTGGGGAACTGTCAGCGTCGATGATATCGTCCGCTTCGCCCGTTCCTTCGGCGGCGTTGAACATCGAAGCGAGCTTGTACGTGAGCTTGATGGCGTTCGTTGGTATAACGATTCGATCGGCTCCAGTCCTTCGCGCACGATTGCCGGACTGAAAGCGTTTAAACAAAAAGTGATCCTTATTGCCGGCGGTTATGATAAACACATTCCGTATGAACCGATCGGCCCTGCTGCTGCTGAAAAGGTTAAAGCCGCGATTTTGATGGGCGCCACCGCCGATGCCATCGAGGCTGCTATCCGTGCGTGCAGCGATCTACCTATCATCCGTGTCAGCAACATGGAGGAGGCAGTAAGCGCGGCGAATGCGTTAGCTAAAGACGGCGATATCGTGTTTATGTCGCCGGCCAGTGCCAGTTTTGATATGTACAAAAACTTTGAAGTGCGCGGAAATCATTTTAAGTCATTGGTGAAGGCGTTGCCGAAAAAAATAAAGGAGACAGAAGAATGACAATGATTGAGGATCTAAGCCGATTATGCTGCGCCGCAGGCTGCGCGGGGCAAGGCGAGATCGTCGAAACAGCGATGGAATTACTACGACCTTATGTCGATGAGATCGAACAGGATGCGATAGGGAATATCCTCGCTTTTCGCCGTGCGGATACACACGATGCCCCCACGGTAATGCTCGAAGCTCATCTAGATGAAATCGGCTTCATGGTTACCCATATCGACGATCGTGGTTTTATCTTTGTTGCGCCCTCAGGCGGCATCGATAAGCGCGTCCTGGCTGCTCAGAAAGTAATTATCTACGGCAAACAGCCTTGCTATGGGGTATTCTCATCTGTTCCGCCACATCTATCAGGCAATGGAGATAAGCTGCCGGATCTGACCGATATGGCGATTGACGCCGGTTTAGGGGCCGAGACTGCCCGAGAACTGATCCCGCTTGGCTCCCGCGTCGGCTTCGCGCCGAATTTTACTAAGCTCAACCAAACGGTTGTTTCCTCTAAAAGTCTGGATAACCGAAGCGGAATGGCAGCTATTCTGCACTGCCTGTGTAAATTAAAGGATCGCCGTGTGAATGTGGCGATCGCCTTTTGTGTACAGGAAGAGCTAGGATGTCGCGGCGCTGCTGTGGCAGCCAGACAGATTTGCCCGGATGCCGCCATTGTAACCGATGTTTCGTTCGCGCTAACCAATGATGCCGACTCTCGACACTGTGGCGAGTTACGCAAGGGCGTTATGATCGGCATTTCGCCTGTTCTTGATGATGAAATGCGCCTCGAGCTATGTGATTTAGCAGCAAAATGCCATATCCCGCACCAGCTTGAAGTGATGACGAATGCGACAGGGACCAACGCCGACAACATCAGTAACGCTTGCTGCGGTATTAAAACGGCTCTTTTATCCATTCCGCTTCGTTATATGCATACACCTGTCGAAACGATTGACATTTCTGACGTTGCCGCTGCCGGTGACCTGATGGCGTCATGGATTGAGATGAAAGGGGCGCAGAAGGATGAATAATCAGCTGTTATTTGATCTGTGCTCACTGGATGGCGTTTCGGGCAGAGAACACTCTGTACGCGAGTTTATCCTCAAAAAGCTTAATGAATCCTCTGCGCCAAAAGGCATTACGGTCGATGCTATGGGAAATATCCTCGTTCATCTGATCGGAAAAGCACCGGCCTCAAAGACCGTATTGTTTGATGCTCATATGGATGAGGTCGGATTTTTGATTACTCATGTCAATAGCGATGGAACGCTGTGCTTTGATACGGTCGGCGGCATAGATAAGTCTGTGCTGTTCGGTCAACGCGTTCGCATCGGCAAGCTCAGCGGCGTGATTGGCGGAAAAGCCATCCATCAGTGTGCAAAAGACGAGAAAGAATCTATTCCAGCCATCGAATCAATGTGCATCGATATCGGAGTGACCGATCGTGAGGCGGCGCAGCGCTTGGTTGAAATAGGGCAGGGAGGAACGTTCGCCACCGACCTACAGGAATGGAAGCACGGCATTGTTGTCGGCAAGGCGCTCGATGATCGTGTGGGATGCGCATTGCTTCTTGCTTTGGCGGATGAACAACCGAAACGGGACATTTGGTTATCCTTTTCCGTGCAGGAGGAAGTCGGTTTGCGTGGCGCCAAGGTGGTTGCCGAAGTGGTAAAACCCGAGATTGCTGTTGCGATTGATGCTACAACGGCAGCGGACATCGCCGGTAGTAACGAAAAAACCTGTGTGTGTTGTTTAGGTGCAGGACCGGTCGTGTCGTTCGCAGACGGAGCTACGCTATACGACCAAGAATTATATCAAACCGTCCGCTCTCTGGCCGAGGAGAATGGCATCGTCACGCAAACCAAAAACCGTATTGCAGGCGGTAACAACGGCGCGTCATTGCAGCGCGGGCATACAGGGGCGCGCACGGTTGCAATATCCTTACCGTGCCGTTATATTCATTCACCGTCCTGCATGGGGGATCTGGCGGATGTGGACATGATGAAAAAACTATTAAAAATCCTTGTTGAGGAATTAACCAAATGATTCATCTTGCGAACGAATGTGACTTTAATCGCAATATTACGGATGAGAGCGAATTGCGGATCTGTTCATTGAAGCGGGCATACGGACTCGCCGTGCCGTTTATACAATTTTTTGCAGATGACGACGGAGCGATTGCCTCGGTTATGGATCGCGTGTGTACGCTCTATTGCGCTTCGTTGCCGAGCGACGAGTGGTGCGAGTTTTTGCAAATGAACGGCAATATAAAGGTTATACACACCAACGCGGATATAGCCGCTTTTCTCGCAAGAAGATGGGGCATTTCCCACGAAAAAGGCTGTGTTTTATGTCGAGAAAGCCTGTTAAGCGAAAAGCCTTTACACGAATACAACATCCACGATGTATCGTTGCGCGATATTTACGGGGTATTATCTAAGACTTTTTGCGAATTTCCGTCGTTTGATAGTTGGTATGTCGACGCGTCGCATCGGCATCGACACGGATGTTGTCATATCGTTACCGAGAAGCAGAACGACCAACCGATCAGTGTCGCAATGACAATCGCTGAAACTGAAGATATGGCACTGATCGGTTGCGTCGCTACGTTACCTGAACATCGTGGACGGGGGGCAGCATCAAGATGCATTCATCAATTGATGGGCTTTCTCAAGCAAAGACGTATTCTCATTTCGCCGAGTGATGCGCATTCGGAAGGATTATATCGAAAACTCGGATTTTTACCATATGGAACGTGGGGAGAAGTGTCTCTGCACGAAACAGGAGGATAAACAAGCAATGGATATGACATTCTTTTCCGTCGATAAACGTTTGGCGGATCTATCGGATAAAGCCGAAGATCGCGCCCGCGATGCTTTTGCAGCCATAGATGCAATTGCGGAGTACAATCAACAAAAGGTCTTATCCGCCTTCATTCGCCATAACGTCAGTGAGAGTCACTTTGTTCCCACCACCGGTTATGGCTATGGTGATCGCGGTCGTGACGCGCTCGATGAGATTTTGGCAGACATTATGGGGGCAGAGGATGCACTGATCCGCCACAGTATCGTCTCCGGCACGCACGCAATTACTATCGCGTTGTTCGCAATGCTTCGCCCGGGCGATACGTTGTTGGCAGCCACCGGTGCACCGTACGATACCTTGGAGCAGGTTATCGGGCACAAGACACCCTCAGCAGGCTCATTGACAGAGTACGGTGTTGGCTACAAGCAAGTGGAGCTGACCGACGTCGGCACGCCGGATTTGCTGGGAATACAAGATACCTTACGCAGCGACGACAGTATTCGCGTGGTACATATCCAGCGCTCCCGCGGCTATAACACACGACCGAGTCTGACGATTGCGTGGATCGAACGCATTATCAAGGCTGTACGTGCTGTGCGCGAGGATGTGACGGTTTTTGTCGATAACTGTTACGGCGAATTTGTTGAGCGACAGGAACCATGTCAGGTCGGCGCCGATCTTATTGCGGGATCGTTGATTAAAAACCCCGGCGGCGGCATTGCGGAGAACGGCGGTTATCTCTGCGGCACGAAGGAATGCATTGAACAATGCGCTTATCGCATGACGACGCCCGGCCTCGGTCGCGAAGTCGGCGCTTCGCTCGGGCACAACCGCACACTGTATATGGGGTTGTTCCAGTCGCCGCACGTGGTAGGGGAGGCAATGAAAACTGCCGTGTATGCCGCTTCGTTATTCGAACTGCTTGGTTATCACATATCTCCGACGGTGGACGAAATCCGCGGCGATATTATTCAAACTGTCTTCTTGAACAATGCGGAGAATTTGATCGCTTTTTGTCAGGGAATGCAAAAAGGCGCACCCGTTGATTCGTTTGTCGTGCCGGAGCCGTGGGATATGCCCGGATATACCAGTCAAGTCATTATGGCAGCAGGAGCATTCACAATGGGGGCATCGATCGAGCTTTCAGCCGACGCTCCGTTGCGCGAGCCGTATGCAGCCTATATGCAGGGTGGACTGAATTACGCCAGCGGTAAGATCGGTGTCTTACTGGCGGCTCAGTCGATGCTCGAACGCGGGTATTTATTCAATTAATAGAACACAAGACGGGGAGGACGCAATTTCCTCTACTGCCCGAAAAATTAACATAACTATACTAAATTAATATTTA
>CAJGCA010000035.1 GCA_904501705.1 Clostridiaceae bacterium
CAAATCCACCCTCGCGAAGCATTTTAACGCCTTGCTGCTGCCGAGCGGCGGGCGGATGCTGGTCGCGGGGATGGACACCGCAGACGAGAAAAACACCTACCCCGTGCGCCGCACGGTCGGGATGGTGCTGCAAAACCCCGATAACCAGCTCGTCTCCACCATTGTGGAGGAGGACGTGGCGTTCGGTCCCGAGAACCTCGGCCTGCCGCCCGACGAGATCCGTCGGCGTGTGGAGGAGGCGCTGCGCACCGTCGGGATGTGGGAGTACAAAGACCACTCCCCGCACAAGCTGTCGGGCGGTCAGAAGCAGCGCATCGCCATTGCGGGAGTGCTCGCGATGCACCCCGACTGCATCGTGCTCGACGAGCCGACCGCCATGCTCGATCCGCGCGGACGGCAGGAGGTGCTGGACACCGTTTGCCGCCTAAACCGCGAACAAGGGATGACGGTAGTGCTCATCACGCACTATATGGAAGAAGCCGCACTGGCGGATCGCGTGGTGGTGATGGACGAGGGGCGCGTGCTGCTCGATGGCACACCTCGCGCGGTGTTCGCGCAGGCGGACACCCTGCACGAGGTGGGCTTGGACGTTCCCCAGCCGACCGCGCTGTGCACCGCCCTGCGGACGCGCGGCATCGACCTGCCCGACGACATCCTCACGCCCGAGGAATGCGCCGCGGCGTTAAGTAAGCTTATTCAGTAAGAAAGGAAAGGCGAGTATGGCCGTTCTGGAAGTACAACATATCACCCATACCTATGCGGCCGGCTCGCCTTTTGAACAGCACGCCATCCGCGACGTGTCGCTCGCGACGGTGGAGGGGGAGTTGCTCGGCATTATCGGACATACGGGTTCGGGTAAGTCGACGCTCATCCAACATCTCAACGGGCTGCTGCGTCCCTCTGACGGGCGCATTCTGCTCGACGGGCGGGACATCTGGGAAAATCCCAAAAAGATCCGCGACATCCGTTTTGCGGTCGGGATGGTGTTCCAATACCCCGAATATCAGCTATTTGAAGATACGATCTACAAGGATATCGCCTTCGGTCCGCGCAATATGGGGCTTGGCGAGGAGGAGATCGACCGACGGGTGCGCCGCGCGGCGGCGGACGTCGGGCTTAGCGATGAGCTGCTGGAAAAATCCCCCTTTGATCTCTCGGGCGGCGAAAAGCGCCGCGCCGCGATCGCGGGAGTGCTTGCAATGGAGCCTGAGGTGCTCATCCTCGACGAGCCGACCGCGGGTCTTGACCCGCGCGGCCGCGAGCAGATTCTCGCGATGATACAGGATTACCGCACCCGCAGCGGCAAGACGGTGCTGCTGGTGTCCCATAGCATGGAGGACATCGCCCGTTTGGCGGATCGCGTGCTGGTGATGCGCCACGGCGGGGTGGCGATGCTCGACACCGTCGAGCGGGTGTTCGCCCGCGCCGACGAGCTCGAGGAGATGGGACTGACCGTCCCCGCGGTGACGAAGATTCTGCTGCTTCTGCGGCAGAGCGGCATCGACGTCGGCACCGACGTGTATACCGTCGATCAGGCGGTGGAGCGCTTGCTCCCCTTGTTGGGAGGTGAGCGCGGATGCTAAACGACATCACCATTGGCCAGTATTTCCCCGGTAATTCGCTCATTCATCGGCTGGATGCGCGTATGAAGTTGACGCTGACGCTGCTGTTCATCGTGCTCGTGTTTATTCCGCGCAACTGGATCGCTCTTGGCTGTGCCGTGCTCACCCTCGCGGTGATGGTGGCGCTGTCTCGTCTGCCGGTGAAGCTCTTGTGGCGCAGCGTTAAGCCGATCTTGCTCATCATTGCGTTTACATCTGTTTTGCAGATATTCTACGTCACAGGCGGAGACGTGCTCGTGCAGCTCGGTTCCGTGAAAATCACCACGCAGGGCTTAAATAACGCTGCCTTCATCGCGGTGCGCATCGCGTGTCTGGTGATGGGCAGCTCCTTGCTTACCTACACCACCACCCCGACGGCGCTCACCGACGCGATCGAGTATCTGCTCGCACCGCTGAAGGTCGCACGCGTCAATGCGCATGAGATCGCGATGATGATGACCATCGCCCTGCGTTTTATCCCCACCCTCATTGAGGAGACGGGCAAGATTATGTCCGCGCAGAAGGCGCGCGGCGCGGATATGGAGAGCGGCGGACTGATTCAGCGCGTCAAGGCGCTCGTGCCGATTATTATTCCGCTGTTCGTGTCCTCCTTCCGCCGCGCGTACGATCTCGCGATGGCGATGGAGTGCCGCTGTTATCAGGGCGGCGAGGGGCGCACGCGGATGAAGAAGCTGCGCACCGCTCTGCGCGATTGGATCGCGTTGTTGGTATACTTTTCGGCGATTACTTTGATTATTATACTGAATGTAATCTTTGGCTCGGTGCTGAAATAATGATCTTGTGATAACGAAAGGAGGTATGGTCATGGCGCGGTTGCTTATTACCCTGCGTTACGACGGGACGGCATACCACGGCTGGCAGGTACAGCCAAACGCCGTGACCGTACAGGAATTGTTACAGGATGCGGTGGAGAAGGTGACCGGCGTACGCGCCGGCATCACCGGTTGCAGCCGCACCGACGCGGGGGTGCACGCGGAGATGTTCTGCTGCGCGCTGGATACCGACAGCCCCTTGCGGGGGGATAAATTCGCCAGTGCGCTCAATTTTCATCTGCCGCGGGATATCGCCGTCTACGACGTGCGCGAGGTCGCGGACGAGTTCCATCCTCGCTACCACGCGCGCGGCAAGCGGTACGTCTACCGCATTTGGAACGGCCCGCAGCGTCACCCCGTTTACGACCGCTACGCTCTGCATCGTAAAGGCCGCCTCGACGAGGCGCGGCTTGACCGTGCGGCGGCGCGGTACATAGGCACGCACGATTTTGCCGCCTTCTGTGCGGCGGGTAGTGACGTGCAGGACACGGTGCGCACCGTGCGCGACTGCCGCGTTGAGCGGCAGGGAGAGCTTGTGCTCTTTTCGGTCGAGGCAGACGGCTTTCTCTACAATATGGTGCGTATTATGGTCGGCACGCTGCTGGAGATCGCCGACGAACGGCTTGCCGAGGACGCCATTGACGCGATCCTCGCCTCGGGCGACCGTGGGCAGGCGGGTCCGACCGCGCCGGCCAAAGGTTTATGCTTACAACAGGTATTTTATGACGACAAGGAGGGTGGCTGATGCATAAGAAAAGACCAATCAAGGCTAAGCAAGAGAATGAACAGCCCATCTCCCGTGAAGAAGCTCGCCGCCGCCACCGTAAGCGCGCGCGGCTGCTGATGTGGAAGCGACTGGGGATCATCCTGATGATCTTTGTTCTGGCGTTTGTGCTGTGGCGCAACTGGGACACCCTCGCGCCAGATAAGCTGCTTGCCAAGGTGCAGGATCTCATCGGCGATGCCTCGGGCAGCTTCCCCGTGGACATTTCGGGTGCGAATGTGCAGCACCTTACGCGCAGTCATAATTACGCGGTGCTGCTCAGCGACAGTTACTTAACCTATTATAACGACCGCGGCGGCGAGGTGACGCGCTACCCCTGCACCTATTCCGCGGCGTTGGTACGCACCGCGGGGAAATACGTGCTCGTCGCCGAGCAGGGAGGGAAGCGTCTGCTGCTCACCACCCGCTCGATGATCTTAAAGGATATGACGCTGGAGAACAATATTCTCGCGGTGGACGTGAACGCCAAAGGGCAGATTGCCGTGCTCACGCAGGGCACGCAGGGCTATGCCGTGGAGCTGACGGTGTACGACCAGAAGGGTACGCAGCTCTATCGCCGCAGCCGCACGAGCCTCGCGAGCGAGGTCACGCTGTCGGCGGACGGAAAGCTGGCGGCACTGCTCAGCGTCGAAGCGACCAACGGCGTGCTCGCATCCTCGGCGGTGGTGTTTTCGCTCACTTCGTCCGAGCCGCAGGCGTTGTACACCTATACCGCCGCCGACACGCTGCTCTATCGACTGGATTTTCTGACGAACGATCGGCTTGTCGCGGTGGGTGAGAGCGGAGCGCTGCTGATGACCCCCGACGGCGGTGACCCGACCGTCTACGACATCGGCGGGCGGCAACTGCTCGGCTATGCGGTGGCGGAGGATGGCGTGGCGCTGGTTCTTCGCCCGCGCGGTGATACTGACGGAGGCGAGGTCGTGATGCTCGATCATACGGGCGCACAGGCGTGCGCGGTGCCGTTCACGGGCGAGTTCCGCCACCTGTCCGCGCAGGGCAAGCAGGTGTTGCTGCTCACCGACAGCGCGTCGCAGATCATCACGCAGGCCGGCGCGGGCAAATCGTCCCGCGTTGAGGCGGACGGCCAGCAGGCGGTGCTGTTCGGCAGCAACGCCGTGGTGATGGGCTTGAGCGCATTACAAAGCTATACATTATCATAATCGATTATAATCGGAGGGCTTAAACGATGAAATATTTATTGGATGCGGTGGTCATACTAATTTTCCTGCTGTGTGTGTTTATCGGACATAAGCGCGGCTTTATCAAGACCGTGACGGGCATCGTCGCGTTCCTCGCGGCGCTGGCGGTGTCGGTGCTTCTCAGCGGTCCCGTGGCGGGGCTGGTGTACGATAAGGCGGTCGAGCCGACCATCATCGAGACGGTGGACACGCAGATGGAGCAGGCCGAGGGCTCTACTATCGAGAAACTGAACAATGCGTATGAGTCGCTGCCCGACGTGGTAAAGAACCTGCTCGCGCAGACGGGCATCGAGGACGTTGACGATCTGGCGCAGAATATGCCGATTGGGATAAATACTCCCTTTTCGGAGAGTGTCAACGCGGTCATCGAGCCGCTGTTGCTGCCGCTCATCAAGGCGATCTGCTCGCTGTTGCTGTTCCTGATCACCTATATCGTGGCAGGCATCGTGCTACGCGTACTTAACATCGTCGCGAAGCTCCCGCTGCTCAAGCAGCTCAATAAGACGCTGGGTCTGGTCGGCGGCATCGTGTCGGGTGCCTTGTGGGCGCTGCTCGCGGTGACGGTCATTCAGGTGCTCGCCGCGACGGGTGCCGCGGACGGCGCGATCACTCTGCAGGTGATCGCTGAGACCACCGTGGTCAACCGTATCGCAGACATCAACCCGCTGGGCGGCGCCCTGCAGGAATTACTTATCATAGAGTAAAGAAGGTTGCATTTTATGCAGATTCTGAATGTTGAATGGAAGTGGAATATCCCGAACGCGTTGTCGGTGGTGCGTATAACGCTCATCCCCGTCTTCGTGACACTGTACCTGCTCAGACTCGATATGTGGGCTTTTGCGGTGCTGCTGGTGTCGGGGCTGACCGATGCGGTGGACGGCTTTGTCGCGCGGCGGTTTAATATGATCACCGACTGTGGCAAGCTGCTCGATCCTCTGTCGGATAAGCTGACGCAGGTGGCGGTGGTGGTGTGTCTGACTACTCGCTACACCGAGCTTCTGCCGCTGACGGTGCTGTGCTTTGCCAAGGAGCTGTTCCAAGGCATCGGTGGCGTCCTGCTGCTTAAGAAAAATGTACAGGCGCAGGGCGCGCGTTGGTTTGGCAAGGTGTCGACGGTGCTGTTTTACGCGACGATGCTGGTCATCGTGTCGTGGTACGATGCGCTTATCGTTTCTGCGCCGTGGGTGCTGTGGCTGCTCGTTGGCTTGGTGAGCGTGTCGATGCTCATCGCCTTCGTCGGCTACTTGCGGATGTTTATTCGCATCCGTCGGGACGTGACTCAGTCTCCCGCTGCCTCTACCCCTGAGAAAGGATGAATCCAATGATTACCTGTGTGCGTTGTAAAAAACGCCCTGCCGTGGTGTTTGTCACCCGTGTGGACAACGGTGAAACCACCAACGAGGGCTATTGCCTCACCTGTGCGAAGGAGCTCGGCATCCAGCCCGTCAACGATATGCTCAAAAAGTTCGGTATCAGCGACGAGGATATGGAGCAGATGAACGAGCAGATGGAAGAGATGATGGCGATGACCGAGTCGGAGGAGGGCGACGACGAGGAGGGCTTTTCCCCCGGCGGCGCGCCTGCATTCCCGTTTCTGCAGAATCTGTTTGGTGGACAGTTCCCCGGCGCGCCCGCTAAGGGCAATACGCCCGACGGCGAGCCGCCGAAGAAGGGCAAAAAAGCCGAAAAAGACAAAAAGCGCAAATATCTCGACCAGTATTGCACTGACCTGACCGCCAAAGCGCGGGATGGGCGGATGGACCCGACCGTCGGGCGCGAGCGGGAGATCTACCGCGTTACGCAGATTCTCTCCCGTCGCACGAAGAATAACCCTTGCCTGATCGGTGAGCCGGGTGTTGGTAAGACCGCCATCGCCGAGGGCCTTGCCCAGCGGATGGTGGCGGGTGACGTGCCTCTGCGTCTGCGGGATAAGGAGCTGCACCTGCTGGATATGACCGCGCTGGTTGCGGGCACCCAGTTCCGCGGCCAGTTCGAGAGTCGCATCAAGGGGCTCGTCGATGAGGTCAAGGCGGCGGGCAACATCATCCTATTCATCGACGAGGTGCATACTCTCGTCGGCACGGGGGATGCCGAGGGCAGTATGAACGCGGCGAACATCTTAAAACCCGCGCTCTCCCGCGGCGAGATTCAGGTCATCGGCGCGACCACCTTTAACGAATACCGCAAATATATTGAAAAGGACGCGGCGCTTGAGCGGCGTTTCCAGCCCGTGACGGTGGAGGAGCCGTCGCTGGAGGAGGCGTTCGAGATCCTGCGCGGTGTGCGCCAATATTATGAGAGCTATCACGGCGTGACGGTGGCCGACGGTGTTCTGCGCCGTGCAGTGTCGCTCGCGGAGCGGTATATTACCGACCGTTATCTGCCCGATAAGGCGATTGACCTGCTGGACGAGGCGTGCGCCGCGACGGCGCTCGCCAACAAGAAGGCGGACGAATACGCCCGCCTACAGGCGGAGGAGACCCGTCTGAAAGCCGAGGAAGAGACCGCGATGACCGCTGAGAGCATCGACTATGAAGCCCTCGCCAACACCCGCGCGCAGCTGATGCAGGTGCAGCAGCAGGTGGAGGAGGTGCGCGAGGAGGCGACCGCCGCCCCCGTGACGACCGAGGCACTTGCACGGGTGATCGAATTGTGGACGGGTATCCCCGCGTCCAAGGTGCAGGAGAGTGAACTCGGTCGACTTGCACAACTCGAAGACGCCTTGCGCAAGAAAGTCATCGGGCAGGAGGAGGCGGTCGAGGCCGTCGCTGCGGCGATCCGCCGCAGCCGTGTGCAGATCAGTCCCCGCCGCCGTCCTGCGTCCTTCATCTTTGTCGGCTCAACGGGTATCGGCAAGACCGAGCTTGTCAAGGTGCTCGCCGCGCAGCTGTTCGACACCCCCGAGACGCTCATCCGTCTCGATATGTCGGAGTTTATGGAGAAGCACGCGGTGTCCCGCATAATCGGCTCGCCTCCCGGCTACGTCGGCTATGACGAGGCGGGGCAGCTCACCGAGAAGGTGCGCCGCAAGCCGTATTCCGTCATTCTGTTCGACGAGATCGAAAAGGCGCACCCCGACGTGCTGAATATTCTGCTGCAGATCCTTGACGAGGGTCGCGTCACCGACGCGCACGGCCGCGTGGTGAATTTCGAAAACACTGTCATCGTGATGACCTCCAACGCGGGCAGCCAGCTCAAGGAAAATCTGATGGGCTTTGGCAAGACCGAGAGTGACGCGGCAAAGGACCGCGCCATTAAGGCGCTCGGCGATTTCCTGCGCCCTGAGTTTATCGGGCGCGTGGACGAGATCGTGTTCTTCCGTCCGCTGTCCAAGGAGAATTTTGTCGACATCGCGCGGCTAATGCTGGGCGAGCTCGTCGAGCCGCTTAGTGAGCGCGGCATTAAGCTGACGTGGACCGCCGCGGCGCTGTCCGCCCTCGCGGAGAAATCCCACGGAGGCAAGCGTGGCGCGCGCGATCTACGCAACCTCATCCGCCGCGAGGTGGAGAATAAGATCGCCGAGACAATTGTCAATCGCCACGACGATCCCGTTACCGCGGTCGCCATCGACGGTACCGCCGATGGTGTTACGGTGAATTATAGGTAAAGCAATTTTGAAAATGAAAAGAGCCGTACGTAATGCGTACGGCTCTTTTTTGGCCCGCCCGGAGGGATGATGGCGTTGGCGCAAAGCGCTACGCCATCCGTCCTTGCGGCATAGCCGCAGCGGACTTCGCGGCTAAAAACAGTCCACCGGACTGTTTTCTTCACGCCGCTCACCCTCTCAGGGTTCGAATCCCTCCGAACGAAAAAGAGAGCACCGACCTTACGGTCAGTGCTCTCTTTTTTGGCCCGCCCGGAGGGATTCGAACCCCCGGCCTTTGGAATCGGAATCCACTGCGATATCCAGCTTCGCCACGGGCGGTTATGGGCGCTTGTCAAAGCGCTTATTATTGTACAACAAAACAATCGGCTTTGCAAGAGGTTTTTTATCAAAGCATAAAAAACGCCGCCCCTGCCGTAGTTAGGGGCGGCGCTCGATACACCGAGTCTTTAGTTCTTCTTCGCGAAAGACTGGCAGTCGGTGCACTGATCCTGTTTGGGATCACACTCATGCGTGCCGACCTGAATGCTGTCGAGACTGCAGTAGTTCTCGCAGTCACAGTGGTTCACACAGGAAGACACGGTGCAGCGGATGCTGTGATTGGCTTTATCCATGGTACGATCTCCTTTCTGCCGGATTGGTCTGTCGACCAATCACAGTATTGCCGAAAGGAACGGTACTTATACGCCGCAAAGCTCGGAAATTCGCCCGAAAGTATAACCGGCCTGTTCCCATTTTGTCAATAATTCGTCGAGAATTTGCGCGTTGGTGGCAGAGGTGCTGTGCAGCAACACCACCGCGCCGTTATGCACCCGCGGGATGAGCTTGTCAAACGCTTGCTGCGCGGTGGGTTGTTTATTCTGATACCAGTCGACGTATGCCAGACTCCAGAACAGCGTCTTATATCCGAGTTTTTGCGCCGTTTTGAGGTTTTCGATGCTGTATTTGCCCTGCGGCGGACGGTAGAGCTTCGGCATATCCACACCGACTATTTCTTTATACAGCGCTTCGGTATCTTCCAGTTCTTTGCGGAATGCCGCCTCGTCGCGGATGGCGGACATATCGGGGTGATGATAGGTATGGTTGCCGACGACGTGCCCCTCCGCGACCATCCGCTTCACCAAATCTGGCGCGGTCTCGAGATAATGCCCGACGACAAAAAACGCCGCCTGTATGTTATGCTTTTTGAGCGCGTCGAGGATGGCGGGGGTGTGCCCGTTTTCAAACCCCGCATCAAAGGTGAGATAGATTGTCTTATTCGCCGTGTTGCCAACGTAACAGGTGTCGTACTTGGCTAATTCCTCCGCCGAGGCGTTGGCGATGGGCGGCTGTCCCTCCTGTTGGAAGCTCAGCCCCCAGTTATCCGCGCCCGCGGTGGCGATGTGTGCCGCTCTACCGCGGTGCGAGCCGAGCGATATAAGTCCCATCACCAGCGCGACGCATGCCGCGGCAGCCACGTACGCGTGTCGCCTTTTTATCACAAAAAACATCGTAATCCCCTCCACTTTACTCTATGGAGTCGGTCGAGCCTATTATGCGTAATTTTCTTGCAATGTCGCGCAAAAAGAACTATAATGGAAGCAGGCTACGGAGGGATCACTATGCTGAAGAAATTTATTGCGTATTATAAGCCGTATATGGAATTATTTATACTGGATCTGATTTGCGCGTTTTTCATCGCGTCGGTGGATCTGGTGTATCCGCTCATCTCCAAATATGCGCTCAACACCCTGCTGCCCGCGGGAGCATTCCGCGCGTTTTACGTGTGGATGATCATCCTCGTCGCGGCGTATCTCGTCAAGGGCGCATTCCAGTTCTTCGTCACCTACAAGGGGCATATGCTTGGTGTGTATATGGAGACGGATATGCGGCGGGATCTGTTCACCCACCTGCAGAAGCTGTCCTTCCGTTTTTACGACAAAAACCGCACCGGCTCGTTGATGTCGCGTGTCATCAGCGACTTGTTTGAGGTGGTGGAGCTCGCGCATCACGGCCCCGAGGACTTGTTTATTTCGCTCGTCACTCTCGTGGGATCGCTGATCATTATGTTCTCCATCCGCTGGGAACTGGCGCTGGTCATTACTCTGCTCGTGCCCGTTCTGCTCATCTTTACCGTGATGCGCCGCAAGCATATGGGAGAATCCAGCCGCAAGGTTAAGGAGAAGATCGCCATCATCAACAGCGATATTGAGTCGGGCATTTCGGGTGTGCGTACCGCCAAGGCGTTTACCAATGAGCCGTATGAGCTCGAGCGTTTTCAGGCGGGCAGTGATGCCTATCGCACCGCCCGTAACGGCTTTTATAAGCAGATGGGCATCTTCGGCGCGGGCTCGGATATTATTACCAACCTGATTAACGTCGCGGTTATCGCGGCGGGCGGTCTGCTCATCATCGGGCAGAAGCTCGAATACGTTGACTTGCTGGTGTTTACGATGTATATTTCGTCCTTCCTCGCCCCAATCCGCAAGCTCGCGAACTTTGTCGAGCAGTATACGACGGGCATGGCGGGCTTTATGCGCTTTCAGGAGTTGATGGCGGTGGATCCCGAAATTACGGACAATCCCGATGCCAAACCGCTTATCCGCAATGGCGGGCATATCCGACTGGAAGACGTAACCTTTTACTATGATGAGGGCATCAACGTATTGGAGCACATTGACCTCGATATCCCCAGGGGCAAGACGATTGCTCTGGTCGGTCCGTCGGGCGGCGGCAAGACCACGCTGTGCCACCTGATTCCGCGCTTTTATGAGATTGCGGACGGGCGTATCACTATTGACGGGCAGGATGTCGGCGACGTCACCCTGCGCTCGCTGCGCGAGCAGGTCGGCATCGTCCAGCAGGATGTGATGATCTTCGCCGCGACCGTGATGGAGAATATCCGTTACGGACGGCTGGACGCCACCGATGAGGAAGTGATGGAGGCCGCCAAAAAAGCGGAGATCCACGACGCGATTATGGCGCTGCCCGAGGGGTACAACACCTTTGTCGGTGAGCGCGGCATTATGCTGTCGGGCGGGCAGAAGCAGCGGGTAAGCATCGCCCGTGTCTTCCTCAAAAACCCACCGATCCTGCTGCTCGACGAGGCGACCTCGGCGCTGGACACCGTCACCGAGGCGCGCATCCAGACCGCGCTCGAGGCGCTATCAAAGGGGCGCACGACCTTGGTCGTTGCGCACCGTCTGTCCACCATCCGCAACGCCGACCGCATCGTATACATCGACCACGAGGGCATCCGCGAGCAGGGCACCCACGCGGAACTACTCCAGCTCGGCGGACATTATGCGAAACTGTATGAGGCAACCCAAACCGTGATGTGAAGACACAGCGGCGCAGAGGATTTTCTCTGCGCCGCTGGTTTTATCCCTCGCTTAAGTGTCCGTCCGCCATTGTGAGGCGGCGTGGACACGCCGCCCCGATGGCGGGGTCGTGGGTGATGATGATGACGGTGGTGCCGCCGTCGTGCAGTTCGTGTAGCAGGGACATAATATCCCTGCCTGCCGAAGAATCTAGATTACCCGTCGGCTCGTCAGCGAGCAGCATCGGCGGGTTGCCCGCCAATGCGCGGGCGATAGCCACGCGTTGCTGCTGACCGCCTGACAGCTCGTTCGGGCGGTGATCCATCCGCTCACCGAGCCCCACCCGTTGTAGATTATCTTGCGCCAGTTGTCGGCGTTGCTTTTCCAACATTCCGCGGTAGATGAGCGGCAACTCGACATTCTCGAGCGCGGAGAGCTGCGGCAGCAGATGAAAGCTCTGAAAAACAAACCCTATGGTGCGGTTGCGCACGGCGGAAAGCTGCCCCTCGGTCATGGTGTTCACCGCCTGTCCTGCCAATCGATAGCTTCCTCCTGTCGGGGTGTCCAGACAGCCGAGCAGGTTCATCAGCGTGGACTTGCCCGAGCCAGACCTTCCAAGAATTGCCGCCATTTCTCCCTGCTCAATCGTGAGATTGATGTCGTCGAGCGCCTTGACCGTTTGTTCGCCCGTGGTGTACCATTTGCATATCCCGCGCATCTCGATGAGAGGTGCCATAGAAAAGTCACTCCCGCTGTTTTTCGGTTAGTATGCGCAAAAAAAGCGAAAATACGCAACAATCCCGCCGTCTATGACGCGAGATTGCTTGTCGTGCAATCGTTTTTACTTGCGCGATAACTGCGCGGGTCAAGCGCAATGGCAACCATCGCTACTCTCACAAGAGCACGGCGGAAGAACAAAATAGTGAAATATTGCGACACGTGTATTCGCTGAATACTTGTATGCTGAATTACAATTTACCACAAAACCCGAATTATGCCATTAAAAATCAGGTTTTTACGATTTTTCTTGCCAAACGCGCCAAGTTGCGGTATAATGATAATTGCATTATTTTTGCATCCTAAATTAAAGGAGGAAATTTTTATGAAACGCATTCTTACTATTCTGCTCGCGTTGGCGATGGTGCTTTCGCTCGCCGCTTGCGGCGGCGCCAGCATGACGATGGGTACCGGCGGTACAGCCGGCACCTACTACGGCTACGGTGGTGTTCTGGGCAACCAGATCAAAAACACTGCCGGCATTACGGTCAACGTTGTTTCCACCGACGGCTCCAAGGCGAACATTCTGGGTATTGACGCCGGCAACTATCAGCTCGGCACTGTCCAGTCCGATGTTATGGCGTATGCCTGGGAGGGTACCCGTTCCTTTGCTACGGAGGGCAAGATTGATTCTTTCCGCGTGGTGGGCGGTCTTTACGCCGAGGCGGTTCAGCTCGTAACGATGGATCCTTCCATCAAGAGCGTTGCCGATTTGAAGGGTAAAAAGGTATCTATCGGTGCTTCCGGCTCCGGCGTGTACTTTAACGCAGTGGATATTCTGGGCGCTGCCGGTCTGTCCGAGTCGGACATTCAGCCGCAGTATCAGTCCTTTGCGGACAGTGCCGATGCGCTGAAGGACGGCAAGATCGACGCTGCTTTCATCGTGGCAGGCGCTCCCACCCCGGCGATTCAGGAGCTGACCACTACCAACAAGGCGTATCTCGTCCCGATTGACGGTGATATTGCCACCAAGCTGATGAACGATTCGCCCTTCTATACCACCTACAAGATTCCTGCCAACACCTATACCGGTCAGACGGAGGATGTTACCACCGTAACCGTCAAGGCGACGCTGATTGTCAGCGCTGACGCTACCGAAGACGACGTCTACAAGCTGACCGCCGCGATCTTCGATCACGTTGACGATATCACTACCGCCCACGCAAAGGGCGCTGAGCTGAGCATTGACAACGCCACCAGCGGTATGGAGGCGCCCTTCCATAAAGGCGCTGCGAAGTACTTCGCGGAAAAAGGCGTGACTGTGGAAGCGGAATAAATTTCCCGTAAGCGCTACGGATGGCTGCGGCGGACTTTCGTCGCAGCCATTTATTCTGCCATTTGTTCTAAGGAGGTATCACAATGGCCCTTTTCAAAAAGAAGGCTCTCGAAACGCAGGAGCCGATGGACCTGGATTCGGTTATGAAGAAATTCGACCGTGAATCCAACGTCCGCGTGTGGGAAGGTGCGCCTAAGATCATCGTAACCTGTATTTTGGCCGCTTTCTCCCTTTTCTGTATTTATGTAACGTTGTTTGCCACCTGGTTGGATGAATTGCGTTTGGCGTCGTTTATGGCCTATATTATGCTCATCGGCTATTTGGTCTTCCCTGCCAAAAAAGGAATGCAGAAAGTGAATTTCATCCCTTGGTACGACATCCTGCTGATGGTGTGCGGCACCGGCGCTTTTCTTTACTATGCCATCAACGCCGAGACCATCGTGGGTCGCTTTAAGATCACTACACCCGAGATGATCATCGGCATCGTGGGCATCCTCTGCTTGGCGGAATTGTGCCGCCGCAGTGTGGGTCTGCCCATCCTGTGCGTGGCAGCAGTTCTGCTTGTGTACGCGCTCATTTGGGGTTCGACCAACCCCAGTATGCTGGCGCGCGTAACCGAGAATGTCCGTGTGCTGTTCTACTCTAAGGAGGGCATTCTGTCTACCCCGATCAATGTCTGCTCAAAATACATTGTGATGTTCATCATCTTCGGTGCGTTTCTTGAACGCACCGGCATTGCGGATTTCTTTATTAAGATCGCTAATGCCCTGGTGGGTCGTTTCTCCGGTGGTCCGGCAAAGGTGGCCGTGGTTGCCTCTGCTCTGGAGGGTATGGTGTCCGGCTCGTCGGTGGCGAACACCGTCGGTTCCGGTGCGGTTACCATTCCGCTGATGAAAAGGACCGGCTACAAGCCGGAATTTGCCGCTGCCGCTGAGGCATCTGCCTCCACCGGCGGACAGATTATGCCGCCCATCATGGGCGCAGCCGCCTTCCTGATGGCGGAGACCATCGGCGTCCCCTATTCCAACGTGGTCGTTCGTGCGATTCTGCCGGCGGTGTTGTACTTTGCCGGCGTATTCATCACCGTTCATTTGGAAGCGAAGAAAGAGGGGCTGAAAGGACTGACCAAAGAGGAACTGCCTCGCCTTAAGCCCTTGCTCAAGCAGTCGTATCTGCTGCTGCCGCTCATTCTGCTGATCTATCTGGTTGGCACCAGCACGCGCTCCATTGCTTATGCCGCGGCGATTGCTATCGTGGTCGCGATCGTGGTGAGCTTGTTCAACAAAGAGCATCGCATTACCCCCAAGCGTCTGTTGGAAGCGCTGGCGGCAGGCGGTCAAGGAATGATCACCGTGGCGGCCGCTTGCGGCGTGGCCGGTATTATCGCCGGTGTCATCGGTATCACCGGTCTGGCCTATACCCTTTTCAACGGCATCGTCGCGGTTGCAGGCAATCAGGTGATCGTTGCTCTGTTCTTGACTATGCTGTGCTGCATCGTGCTGGGTATGGGTGTACCCACTACCGCCAACTATTGCATTATGGCAGCCACCTGTGCGCCTATCCTCGTGCAGATGGGCGTGCCGATGATCGCCGCCCATTTCTTCGTGTTCTATTTCGGTATTGTCGCGGACCTCACGCCGCCCGTCGCTCTCGCGGCGTATGCAGGCGCGGCGATCGCGCAGGCAAATCCGATGAAGACCGCCTTCACCGCGACAAAGCTTGCCATCGGCGCGTTTATTGTGCCGTATGTATTTGCGCTTAATCCGGCGATGCTGTTTATTGACACTTCCGTGGGAGAGGTCATCCTCATTTGCATCACCTCGCTCGTGGGTATATTCGCGGTATCCGCCGCATTGGAAGGTTACTTCCTGCACGGGATGAAGTGGTATGAGCGTGTGGTCAGCGCCGTCGGCGGACTGCTGCTCATCTATCCCGGCATCGTTACCGACGGAATCGGCCTTGCGCTGGTTGCTATGGTGTTGGTTGCACAAATCATCACCAGAAAGAAAGTTGCGCTCCATATATAATAAGGACCGCCCCCACTGCTCATTTGAGCAGTGGGGCTTTTTGTTATTCGGGGATAAAGTTCTTCTTGCGTGGCACACTAAACGAAAGAGGTTCGGGAGGATTGCGTATGTGCACGGCAGCGACTTATACGACGAAGGATTTCTACTTTGGGCGGACGCTGGATATTGAATGTTCTTATGGGGAAGAGGTAACGGTTACCCCACGAAATTTTCCGCTAAGGTTTCGCTGTACGGCCGGGTGCGACAGTCACTATGCCATCATCGGTATGGCGCACGTCGCGCAGGGGTATCCGCTGTATTACGATGCCGTGAACGAAAAAGGACTGTGTATGGCAGGACTGCGCTTTGCAGGCAACGCGGTGTATGGCAAGGTGGCACACGAGAGGGAGAACGTTGCGGCGTTTGAGTTTATTCCGTGGCTGCTCGGGCGGTGCGGCACGATTGCCGAGGCGAGGGAATGCTTGGAGCGGATAAATATCACCGACACCCCGTTCAGCACCGACCTGCCGCTTGCGCCCTTGCATTGGATGATTGCCGACCGTGAGGGGGCACTTACCGTCGAGGCGGTCGCGGACGGACTGCGAGTGTATGACAATCCCGTCGGCGTGCTGACCAATAACCCACCCTTCCCCGAACAGGTGTCGCGGTTGAATGACTATATGCACCTGTCGCCGCGCGAACCGTCCAACACTTTTTCAGATACGCTTCCGCTCACACGGTACAGTCGCGGAATGGGGGCAATCGGGATACCGGGTGACCTGTCCTCGGCCTCCCGTTTTGTGCGTGCGGCGTTCGTACGGGCAAATTCTCGCAGCGAGGACGACGAGGCGGCGAGTGTCAGCCAGTTTTTTCACATCCTCAGTGCGGTGGAGCAACCGCGCGGCTGCTGTGTGCTGGAGGACGGCTCACTGGAGATTACCCTCTATACCGCGTGTTGTAACGCCACGCGCGGGATCTATTATTACACCACCTACGACAACCACCGTATCACCGCGGTGGATATGCACCGTGAGGATCTCGATGGCACGACC
>CAJGCA010000036.1 GCA_904501705.1 Clostridiaceae bacterium
ATTCGTGTCATTAAGTTCAAAACTCCCAGAAAAAAGAGAGCAAGTCGAAAGACTTGCTCTCTTTTTTCAACGAAATAAATCCCTTATGGGATTTGTGAAATACGCTTCGCGTGTGAAATATTGCTTCGCAATGTGAAATGCGCTGCGGCGCGTGAGGGATTTATTTCATTTCACTTTCTGCGCAGCAGAAAATTTCACAATGACTTTTAGGTCATTATTTCACATTCGGCGCAAGCCGAATATTTCACTAACCCCTTGCCCCTCCACTGCTTTTATGCTATAATGCATATAAGAGGTGATTGTATGAAAAAATTATTAGTTGTCGTTTTAAGCCTTGCGTTGGTTTTTTCACTGACTGCATGTAATATCGGAACAAAAAATACTGATTCAAATACAAGCGACATATCACAAGCTACAAACACAAACAGTGTTGTTTCACAAGAAAATGAATCTGATAATGTAACCGAAAATAGTTCATCAACTTCTGCCAAATCTAACAAAACAAATACAAGCAGCCAAAAACGGTCAACACAAAGTACCTCTTCTAGAAACAACCCTGTTACGTCTTCTAAAGGTAACACCGAAACGACTTCAAAAAGTACCGAGACAAACAATACTACAACTACCGTAAACATAGATAATGGCGTTTTGGAAAAGGCAACGTCTGAAAATATGAGCGTGCCTCAAAACATGAAGTTGTTAAGTACGGATAACGCGAAAGAAGAAGATAATTCGAAAAACATAAAGGCCACTGCAACGATATATCAACTTGACGGTGATGCGGTAAGTTGGATGACTGAAAATGATTTGATTTATGTCATTACATCAGGCAATAACCGTTTGGTAGTTATAAATTCAAAAACTATGGCGCCGGTTTCTAATATTCCACTTGCAGGAAAACCCGCAGAAATTAACGTTATTGGTAATGAAATTTATATTTCTTTGCCTGATTTATGTCGGATTGATATTTTTTCAAAATCAAACTTTGCTAAAAAATCTTCGCTTTATTTTGAACATGAGGTTTCATCCTTTTGCATTGATAGCAATTATATTTATTATTCAGAACACGATCAACACTGTAATGTATACAAAAAGAATATGACCACGAACGAATCAACACAAATCCTTCCTGATAGGGGTTGGACCTTTTTTGAACCAAAATTGTATTTGAATAAACAAGATAATATTTTGTGTGTTGGAGAAACCGGCACTAGCGGAAGTGCGCTGTTTTATTACGATGCAACCACTTTAGAGCTTAAGAGTGTGTTTAGAAAGAGCAATTATGGATTATTTAATCACACTAGGGATATCTTCCATGTGGGAAATGAGATTTTTTGGGGAAACTATCGTATTTCGGATATAGATGCAAACCAAGTCGTCGGTAGATATGGTGAAGCAGACTATGGTAGTGTTAACTTTGCATCAAACGAGTTGGTTTCAACTTTTGAAGGTCTTTTCTTGGCAGATACCTGTGAATGCATTGTGAATTACTTTGATGCGCGCTTTCCGTTTGAATATATACTTGTAACAAAATCTTATAATGTTTTCTTTAGAGCAAGAAGTGTTGATAAAAATATAATTATAGGTGTTAATTTTAGTATGCAGTAATTGTAAAATAGTATTTGCAAATCGAGAGAAATAGAGAAAATCCGATTTTTCGACCGGTTCCGTTTTGCGTGTCGGTCCCTAGAATCCCGAATGCGAAAGCGTTCGGGATTTTTCTTTTTCATTCTTATTTCGAATTTTGTCATGAAATATTTGGTTTTTTGAGCAAAATTCATCGTTCTGGGTGTCAAATGGGTGTCAAAAACTCTCCGTTTTTGTGTGTTTCAACGCACAGTGGCGGCGCTTGCGTTTTTCGTAATTATCGGCTATAATGTGTCTATTATGACCCGTTGAAACGAGGGATGGATATGACACAGCGTTTATATGAGCAAGATAGTTTTTGCCGAGAGTTTACCGCGACGGTGATGTCCTGTGAGCCGCAGGGCGAGAATTACGCCGTTACATTGGACCGCACCGCCTTTTTCCCCGAGGGGGGAGGACAAGCGGCGGATGGTGGCACGTTGGGTAGCATCGAGGTGCTGGACGTGCAGATCGTCGGCGACGAGATCGTGCACACGCTCGCCGCGCCGCTCGCGGTCGGACAGACGGTGACGGGTGCGCTTGACTGGGATACCCGCTTTCTGCGGATGCAGAAGCACACGGGCGAGCACATCGTCTGTGGCATCATCCATCGTCTGTATGGCTACGAGAACGTCGGCTTTCATCTCGGCAGCGAGGACGTGACGCTGGATCTTAACGGGGAACTGACCCGCGAGCAGCTCGACGAGGTGGAGGAGCTCGCCAACCGCGCCGTGACGGAGAACCGTGCGGTGACGGTCGTCTATCCGACGGCGCAAGAATTGGCGGCGATGGACTATCGCAGCAAAAAGGCCATTGACGGCGCAGTGAGGGTCGTCACCATCGAGGGCCTTGATCGCTGCGCTTGCTGTGCGCCGCACGTAGCGACGACGGGACAGGTCGGGCTGATTAAGCTACTGGATTTCATCCGCTATAAGGGTGGTGTGCGTATTCATATGCAGTGCGGTTTAGATGCCCTGCGTGATTATCAGATGCGTTACGCCCAGACTGCGGCGATCGCCGCCGCGCTGTCGGTCAAACAGTACGCAGCAATCGAGGGTGTCGAGCGCCTGCTTGACCAACGCGACACGCTTACCCGTGAGTTGGCCGCTACGCGAAAAGAGATGCTCTCTCTGCGGGTGAACGCGCTTTTACCCGACAGTGGGCGCGCGCTGTTTATCGAAAAGGTGATGGACGGCGAGAACCTTCGGGATCTCGCGCTTGCGGCATCGGCGAAGGTCGGGGGCTTATGTGCCGCGTTCGCGGGAGACGACGAAAGCGGCTACACCTACGCCGCGGCGGGCGGCGATCTGACCACCTTTGCCGCCGCGCTCAAGCAGCGGCTGAATGCTCGCGGCGGCGGCTCGGCTCAGCTCATTCAAGGGCGGGTGTTTACCACCGCCGCCGCGATTGAAGCGTTTTGGCAGACGATATAACGATATAAATAGGTGTTGCAAAATGGCACGGTTTGTGCTATGATATTCTGCGGATATTTTATAATGTAAGGGGATTTTTCCATGTCAGGACATTCCAAATGGAACAATATTAAGCGTAAGAAAGAAAAGACCGACGGTCAGAAGGCGAAGATCTTCACCAAGATGGGACGCGAGATCGCGGTGGCGGTGAAGGAGGGCGGCAGTGCCGATCCTTCCTCCAACTCCAAGCTGCGTGACGCCATCGCGAAGGCGAAGGCGAACAATGTGCCCAACGACAACATCGACCGCATCATCAAGAAGGCGGCGGGTGAGGGCAACGCCGACAATTACGAGGCGCTGCAGTATGAGGGCTACGGCCCGAGCGGCATCGCCGTCATCGTGGAGACGCTGACCGACAACCGCAACCGCACCGCGGCGGATCTGCGCCACTATTTCGATAAGTGCGGCGGCAATATGGGTCAGACGGGCTGCGTCGGCTTTATGTTCAACCAGAAGGGCATCCTCGTTGTCGAGGCAGAGGATCTCGATGAAGACAAGGTGATGGAGGACGCGCTGGAAGCGGGTGCTGCCGACTTTGCCGCGAACGAGGATGTGTTCGAGATCACCACCGAGCCGGAGGATTTCTCGGGCGTGCGTGACGATCTTGAGGCGAAGGGCTACACCTTTATCACCGCCGAGTTGCAGATGGTGCCGGATGTGCTCAGCGAGATTGCCGATCCCGACGCGGCGAAGAATATGGAGAAGCTGCTCGACCTGCTCGAGGACAACGACGACGTGCAGAACGTGTGGCACAACTGGGATCGTCCCGACGAGGACGAATAATCGTATACAAAAAAGCCGAAGGCTCTCGCCTTCGGCTTTTCTCTTGTAAAAAATCCCCCGACCGATCGGTCGGGGGATTTTGTGATTACAGCAGACTGAAGGAAACGACCAGCGAGGCGAACACGATCGACACCATCGAAAGGAGCTTGATGAGGATGTTGATCGCAGGGCCGGAGGTATCCTTGAAGGGATCGCCGACGGTGTCGCCGACGACCGCGGCCTTGTGGTTATCCGAGCCCTTGCCGTTGAAGGCGCCGCCTTCGATGTGCTTCTTGGCGTTATCCCAGGCGCCGCCCGAGTTGGACATAAACACCGCCATCAGGAAGCCCGAAGCGGTCGCGCCTGCGAGCATACCGACGACGCCCGTGCTGCCGAGCAGCAGACCGACGGCAATGGGGACGATAACGGCAACGATGGTGGGGAGCACCATCTCGCGCAGGCTGGATTTGGTGCAGAGGTCAACGCACTTGGCATAGTCTGCCGTTGCTTTGCCTTCCATCAGTCCCGTAATTTCGTGGAACTGACGGCGGACCTCCTTAACGACGCTCTGCGCCGCACGACCGACGGATTCCATCGTCAGCGCGGCGAACACGAAGGGCAGGCACGCGCCGATAAACAGACCGATGAGCACGGTGGGATTCATCAGGCTGAGGTTGGCGAGTTTCTCCGCACCGCCCTCGATGGAGTGCACTTTGTCGATATAGGATGCCATCAGCGCGAGGGCGGTCAGCGCGGCGGAGCCGATCGCGAAGCCCTTACCGGTGGCGGCAGTGGTGTTGCCGAGCGCATCCAGTGCATCGGTGCGCTGACGCACTTCCTTCTCAAGACCCGCCATCTCGGCGATGCCGCCCGCGTTATCCGCGACGGGGCCGTAGGCGTCGGTCGCGAGGGTGATACCGAGGGTAGAGAGCATACCGACCGCGGCGAGCGCGATGCCGTAGAGGCCCATCGAAGCGGAAGCCGCACCGCCAGACACGAAGTAGGCGACAAGCACGCACACCGCGATGATGATGATCGGCAGGGCAGTGGACAGCATACCCAGCGAGATGCCGCTGATGATGATGGTCGCTGAGCCCGTCTCGGAGGAGGCGGCGAGCTTGCGGGTGGGTTTATAGGTGTCGGAGGTGAAATACTCCGTTGCCTGACCGATGAGCACGCCCGCGATCAGACCCGCGAGAATAGCAAAATACATCTTCCAGTGTGCCGCGCCGAGGATGAAATACACCAGCGGGAACGACGCGAGCGCGATGAGGATCGCAGAGAGGTTGGTGCCGCGGCTGAGGGCGGCGAGCAGGTTCTTCTGCGAGGCGCCCTCTTTCGTGCTGACGAAGAAGGTGCCGATGATGGAGCAGAGGATGCCGACCGCGGCGATGAGCATTGGCAGAGCCAGCGCCTCGAAACTGCCGAATGCGGCCACGCCGAGCGCGGCGGCGGAGATGATCGAGCCGACATAGGACTCGTAGAGATCCGCACCCATACCCGCGACGTCACCGACGTTGTCGCCGACGTTGTCCGCGATGACGGCGGGGTTGCGGGGGTCGTCCTCGGGGATGCCCGCCTCGACCTTACCGACGAGGTCAGCACCGACATCCGCGGCCTTGGTGAAGATGCCGCCGCCCACGCGGGCGAACAGCGCCATCGAGGAAGCGCCCATACCGAAGGTGATCATCGCGCCCGTGATCTCGTTCGCGGGCAGGTTAAAGACGAATTTGAGCAGGGAGAACCAGATCGAAATATCCAGCAGGCCCAGACCGACGACGGTGAAGCCCATCACCGAGCCGGCGGAGAAAGCGATGCGCAGGCCGCGGTTGAGACCCTCGCGGCAGGCGTTCGCGGTGCGGGCGTTCGCCGCGGTGGCGATCTTCATCCCGATGAAGCCGGACAGCGCCGAGAAAAATCCGCCCGTCACAAAGGCGAAGGGCACAAACCACGTCAGCAGTTTTGCGGCGGCCATCACACACAGGATGGCAAACACGACCGCAAAGAAGATGGATACGATCACATACTGTCTTTTAAGGAATGCGTTGGCGCCTGCGCGGATGGATGCGGAGATGGCTTTCATCCGATCGGTGCCTTCAGAAGCCTTCAATACCTTGCGGGCGGTGAGGATAGCGAACAGCAAAGCCGCTGCCGCGCCGACAAAGGTGGCGATTGCGGAATAAGTTTCCATTATGACAGCCTCCATAAAGTTTTTGTGCATAACATTATACTATTGTCATATTAGTTTGTCAACGGCTTAACAAGCGATTTTTTTGCATTTCTCTTAAAAATTTCTATAATGCAAAGCAGGTGTTAAACCGTTGGATTTTTCTGCAGTTTTTTGTGGTTATGCCTTGTTTTTTAATACTATATATGGTATACTGGTACAGTAATTATGGATCGATATACCCAAAAGGTTGAGAAAAACGCCGAAAACCGCTTATCACAGCGACTTTTAGGCTTTACCGGGAGCATGATATGGAACTACAAGAACCAAAACGATATGAAGACCACATCGTCGGTCGTAACGCGGTGATGGAAGCGCTCAAGTCCGGCCGTCCGCTGGATAGCGTGCTTGTTGCCCGCGGTGAGCGGCAAGGGAGCATCGGTGCGATCGTTGCCCGCTGTCGCGAGAACGGCATCCCCGTCAAGGAGACCGACAGTCGTAAGTTGGATGCGATGGCGGCCAATCACCAAGGGGTGATCGCCATCGCCGCGTGCAAGGATTACGTGACGCTTGAGGAGCTGTTTGCCGCTGCCGAGGAGAAGGGCGAGCCGCCGTTCTTCATTGTGTGCGACGAGCTGGAGGATCCGCACAATCTTGGCGCGATTCTGCGTACCGCCGAGGCGGCGGGTGCGCACGGCGTGGTGGTGCCGCGCCGTCGCTCGGTCGGCTTGACGGGCGCGGTGTATAAGGCGTCGGCCGGTGCGGTGGAATACGTTCCTGTTGCGCGCGTGGCGAACATCAACGATGCGCTTGGCGAGATGAAAAAGCGCGGAATGTGGGTTTATGGGCTCGATATGGACGGTGAGGATTGGTGCTCGACCGATCTGACAGGCGCGATGGCGCTGGTGGTCGGCTCGGAGGGGCGTGGTGTCAGCCGTCTGGTGCGGGAGAACTGCGATTTTGTGCTGTCCCTGCCGATGAGCGGGCGCATCAACTCCCTCAACGCCTCGGTCGCGTGCGGCATCGTGCTGTACGAAGCGGCGCGTCAGCGAAAGGGGATCAAAGCCATCAACCGCGGATAATGTGTAAATTTAAGGCAGTGAAAAGGAGAGAATTCACATAATGCAAGACGGATTGCAAAAAGGGAATATCGACCTGGATGAACTGGTAAATGAATTATTAAAGAAAAAGGCGGAAATGGTACCGTCGCCCCCCGAGGAAGAGCCGCAGGAGATCCTGCTGCCCGTCGACGAGATCGAGGCGGTGTCGGCAGACGAGCCGATCGAGCCGTCACACGAAGAGCCCATCGCAGAGCCTGCGAAAGAACCGACGAACGAGCCTGCCGAGGCGGAATCGGTAACGCAGGAGCCGTCGCGCGAAGAGCCGACGGAGGATGCTGTCGTGCCGGCCGCGGCGGCGGAGTTCGTTGTGCCTGCCGCCTCGCCGAAGAGGAAAAGGGCCTTGTTCGGCTGGCTCAAGCGCCGCGATGAGGAAGAGGAAGCGGAGGACATCGTAGAGGAGGCGTGGGCTGATTGGGGGTTAAAGCCGATCGGTCAGTATCACATCGATGAGCCGTCCCCCGAGGAGACGCCGCGCGAGGTGTCGGTCGAGGAGGTCGAGCTACAGGAGTCGCCCGAGGAGGTCGTGGACATTTCCTCGGGCCGTGAGACACCGCCCGTCGATGAGGCTGTAGATGAGGTCGTTGAAAAGGCTGCGCAGGAGCCCGCCAAGGAGGTCGCCGAGCCCGCCCCTGCTGCTGTGACGGTCGAACCCGTGACGGTCATTATGCCCGCGGTGCGCCCCGCCGCTCCCGTGGTGGAGGATGTCACCCGTGTGGTGGAGATAAAGAAGGAAGATCCCGCCCCCGCACCTGCGGTCGAGGCGGCTCCCGAGGCTGCGCCCACGCCCGAGCAGCTGCCCGATCAGCTTTCACTGGAGGAACTGGTGCGGGTCGAGGATGTCGATGATATGGAGCCTGCCGAGCAGGACGATGAGGACCCCGCCGAACGCTTGCAGCGCGCCCGACAGGAGAAGGTGCGCGAGTTTGTGCTCGGCGGCGACGAGGAAGAGGAGAACGAGCCAGAGGAGGAGGTCGTCGAGGAACCCGAGGAAGAGGCGGAGATCGAGGACTTCACCGGCTACGATACCACGGATGCCGTTCGGCTGGAGATGCAGTATCGCTGGCGCACTGGCTTGGTCGGTCTGCTGCTGACGGCGGGATTGGAACTGGTGCTCCTGCTGCTCACGCTGGTGACGGTGAATATCGGACAATCCCCCATCACGGGTGTCGGGTATCTCACCGCTCATGTGTTCTGCCTCATTCTGATGGTGGTGCTCAATTACACCGCTGTCGCCCGCGGTCTGTCGGGGCTGTTCACCCTGCAGGCGAATAACGACACGGCACCTGCGGTGGGTATTTCGGTGGCGCTGTGCGGGCTGATCCTGCATTTCATCAATATGGAAGCGCCGCTGCCGGTGTTTGCGCCGCTGGCGGGCTTGCTGATGGTGCTCAACGCCGCGGGTCAGCTCGTGAAGATCGCGCGTATACGGGAGAATTTCTCCTTTGTGTCTTATCCGGGGGAGAAGTATTCCGCCGCTCTTATCGAAGATGAAAAGGCGGCGCTGGAGATCGGTCGCCGCGTGACTGTCGAGGACACCGCGGATGTGGCGTATTTCCGCCGCAGTGCGTTCCTTTCCTCGTACCTTAACAACGCGTATGAGGAGGACGGCGGTGATTGCGGTGCGAAGTTCGGCGTGCCGATCACGCTGGGGCTGTCGCTGGTCTTGTCGCTGGCGTTGCTGGCTGCGGGACGGTTTGACGGCGGTTTCTGGCAGTGGTTGAGCGCTTTCGTGTTTATGCTGTGTCTGTCGTCGTTCTCGGTGCTGCTTTCGATGCAGCTGCCGATGAAGAAGGCTTGCCGCCGTATGCTGCGTAAGGGCGGTTTCTTAGTCGGTTGGCGTGCGGTGGATACCTTCGGACGCCCCGACGCTCTGGTGGTGGATGTGGCGGATCTGTATCCCGATGAGAGTATGCTGCTGCACGGCATCAAGACCTTCTCGGGGATGCACATCGACGCGGCGATTTTGGACGCTGCCTCGCTGTCCATCCGCGCGGGCGGTCCGCTGTCGATGATCTTCCGTCGTATCATTCAGAACAAGGAAGAGCTCCTGCACGAGGTGGACAGCCTCGTCTATGAGCAGGGGATGGGGCTTTCAGGCTGGGTGGACGGCCGTCGCGTGCTGGTCGGCAATCGCCGCCTGCTGCAGAACCACGGCGTGGACGTACCCTCGTCCGACTACGAGGCACGCTATGCGAAGAACGGCCGCCGTCTGGTGTATCTCTCCACGGCGGGCGAGCTGTCGGCGATGTTCGTGGTCAGCTATTTGCCCGATGAGAGCATCGGCGATGCCCTGCACGAGCTGTGCCGCGCTAAGGTGACGTTGCTTGTGCGCTCCAACGACCCGAATATTACCGCGACGGATCTGTGCCGCGATTTTGATCTGGACGAGTATTACGTCGACGTGTTGCCGGCGGTGGCGGGCCGCCTGTACGACCAGTTGGTTGCCGAAGAATGCAAAGAAACGCCCGCGGTGATGGCCTCCAACGGTCATATCCTCGGCACGGCGATGGTGTTGGCCGCCTGCCGCTCACTGCAGGTGAAGGGCCGCATTGCGCTGACGGTGCGTGTGCTCACGGCGCTGATCGGTCTTATGCTGTCCGTTTTGTGGGCGCTTAATTCCCTGAATTCGTATTTCCTGCCTGCTATGGGTCTGATGCTGGTTGCAGCGTTGCTTGACTGGCTGATTCCGCTGTTTAAACGCTTATAATTCGGATAATAAGAAGCCGCCGCTCACACGAATGTGTGAGCGGCGGCTTTTGCGTTTGATTTACATGTCTACGATCGGTTTACCGTTATAGTAATCCTTGATTAAGGACATAAAATTGAAAATATCGCTGGCCTTGACCGTGAACAGCTCGCCCTCATCGGTGCGTACCGTATAGAGACTGCTGCTGTGCTCGAAGATCTCCAGTGTCAGGAAGGTCGAGCCGTTGTTTTCGATCAGAGTGATCTTGTGCAGGGGCTGTCCGCTGGGTTTCTTATCGGTCTCACCATAGCGGGATATCCCCATCATACGGCTGTACAGCGTGCGGAAATTCGGTGTATCCAGTGTCTTGCCGTCGCAAGTGACTGTCAGTTGCTTGTCGGAATCCTCTTTGCTTTCGTCGTGGGTGAGCATATAGTTGTAGGTCTTGCCATCGGTAGAGATGCTGACCTTCTTGATGTCGATAATGTTCTTGAGGAACAGCAGATCACTGATGGTGTTGACGTAGGTGCGCTCCGCAACGGTTGCCAGCGAGGAAGAGGCAGCTAGATAGATTGCGTTATGACCGTCGACCATCACATAGTAGTTGCCGTTGTTGTCCTTGCAGCCGATGGTGATTCTGGAGGTAGAGGCGTTGTAGTAGATGAACTGGGGAGAACTGTCGTCCGCAGTGTTTTCATCCTCTTCCTCTGTGGTCTGCACAGCCAGCGTTACGTCGAGAACGGCATACGGATCGTTAAAGCCGTATTTTGCCTTATCGGCAGTGGTGGGGTGGAGTACCACGCCTTCGTCAGCGATGAGATAGGTGAAGCCGCTGAGCGACGAGCTGACCGTCTCGCTGACCATCCGCTTGTACGGCTTGGTGATGATGAAGGATGCGTAGGAATATTCCTCGCCATCGCTCGACGCCGCCTGCCGCAGGGAAAGGGTCTCGTTGCCGGGCCCGCCCTTGAGCGTCATCTCCTTGAGCACCACCTTGCCGTTGGCATCGTCCTTCTTGACGGTGGGGGCGGCGATCAGATTGCGCTCGACATACTGACCTTTTTTGAGCTGGAAGTAGGAGACGGTGTCGGCGTTAATCATTACGACCGCATCTCCGTCCTGCAGACGGGCGTAGTAGCCGTTTTTATCCGGCGTTTCGTTTCCGATGAGCAGCGTGGTGGTGGAGTTATCGTAGTAGGTGATGATGACGGTGATGCTCGGCTTTTCCAGACCAAAGTCCGAGAGCTTTTCAACAGCCTTGACCTGGTCGTAACCATTAAGGGTGGTCGCACAGCCTACCAGTTCTTCCACGCCCGAGGCCGAGAGGGAGATGTCGGCGTAGCCAGCGAGCTGATACAGCCTATCCGTTTTGTTGTAGCGGATGGTGTATTCGTCGTCCTTGTTCTTGATCGCTACCGACTGTACGATCTCTTGCTCGGTCTTGTCCTTCGAGCGGTCGTACAGCGGGTACACCTCTTCGGGAACCGATACGGTGTCGGAGGGGGTGGAGCTGTTGTCGCCCGTGCCCTCGCTGAGCAGTGGTAGCAACACCGCGAGCAGGATCGCGAGCACCGCGACGATGGCGGTAACGATGATGAGCAGTCGTGTGTTGGCGGTTACGCGCTTTTTAGCGGTAGTTTTTTGCGGTGCGACGACATGCTCGAATGCGCTGAGCGCGTCCTCGGTCGCATCGGCAGAGGAGAACCGCTCCTCGTCGGGGCGCTTGTTTTCCTCTTGCATCATAAGTTCTTCCTCCTCACGAAGACCACCAGACAGATGATCAGCACCGCGAGCGGCAGACCGATAGTGAAGATGCCGAGACCGACGATCAACGCCGTCGCGTTGGAGAAGGTGACGGTTTCATTCGAAATGGTCTTGGAAGAGATCGTGATGGCGTTTTCAATACCGGTCATTTGGTTGAGTGCGCCGAGCAACAGCTCCTCGTTTTTGAGGTTGCTGTTCTGCAGGTAGTTGCTGTAGGCAACTGCCGAGCAACCGCTCACGAGCACGCGCCCGTCGACCGCGGTCTGAGTATCGTTGTTATAGGAGTCGATTGCGCACACAAGCATACCGGTGAGAGGATAGTCGCCCTCGGGCGCCGCGTAGGTGGTGTCGGTATCTGCGGCGGTGTCAGGGCTTTGCAGGCTCTCGAGCTTAGTCAGCTTCGCCGACTCGGGATATTCTGTCAGCGGCACTGCATAGGTGCCGATGGTGTTGCTTTCCAGTGCCGCGGGCAGGGTGGTTGTCAGGCGGCGTGTGAACGGCGTAAAGACGTTTGCCGTGCCGACGGCAGAGATGGTATAGTCGGTCGTGGGAATATCCGTCATCGTGTACAGAGAGTTATAGTTCTGGATGCGGTTGTAATCGGTCTCGCTGATCAGCTCGTCGGTGATGGTGATCTTATACTCAACCTCGAGGAACTCGTAGAGGTTCGGGCAGTCGGCAGTGGGACTGACGAACACCATCAACTGACGACCGTAGTTGCCGTTGTTATATACCCATTCCTGCACGCGCTTGATCTCGTCGGCGGAATAGTCCTTTTCGGGCGCAGGGATGAGCATGATGCTCGCGTCCTTGTTGAATTCCTTAGAGCCCGTGATGGTCAGTTCCTCAAAGGTGTAGCCGTTGAGCTCATACAGGCCTTTGAGACCGTCGATGACGTACGCATCTTCTTCGTGGCCGACAAGCACCTGCACGATGTGTTCCTCGCCGCCGCTGAGTGTGTAGATGTTGGAGGCGAGCAACTTCTCAACGTTGGACTCAAAGGTGTAGGTGCCGGTAGTGTTGTAGGACGAGGTGTCGATCGTGTACAGATCGTTGGAGTAACTGCCGTCGTATACGGTGGCGGTCTTGTACCGTTCACCCGCGAGGAACAGCATATCGCCCGATTCAACCTCGTATTCGGAATAGGCAGCGAACTTCTGCGGCTCCTGCGAGGGATTGATGAAGGTGTAGGTCACCTTTTCGCCCGAGTAGCTGTTATACTGCTTGAGGGCGTTGTTGAACTCGCGCAGGGTGGTATCCAGCTCATCGACGCCAGTTGAGGGGTTTTCGAAGGTGGCCTTGTCTGCAAAGATGATCAGTTCAATCTTGTTATCTACCTGCTTGGCGATCTCCACACTCTGCTCGGAGAGGGTGTACGCCTTATCCTTAGAGATGTCCAGCGTGATGGGGAAACGGTCGGCAACAACGCCGACGATGACGTTGAGCAGGATGACCAGTGCCACCGCGATGACGATGGTCGCGGTGAAGCCCGCGCGATACTGTAAGCGGCGTTTAGCTCCCGCCGTTCGGTGCTTTTTCTCTTTCTTTGGCTTTTTGCCGCTGGGCTCGTCGAGGCTAGCGGCCACGTCGATTTCGTCCGCCGTGTCGGTCTCGATGGTTTCGATTTCGTCGAGGATCTCGTTGATTTCGTTATTCTCTTTATTCATTATCGTTCACTCCTCTCCGATTATTTCCATCTCTTGCTGTCCAGCACCCGCACGGTGATGAAGATGAACAGTGCCTGCAAGGACAGGAAGAAGATGATGTTGTCGTATTCGATCAGACCAACGGTGAAATTGGAATGGCGGTTGTTAATAGACAGGAAATTGATTGCATCCGCCAGCCATGTGATGGAGGCAAAGATACTGCTCAACATATCCACGCTCATCAGAATGACTGACACGGCGAGGGTGCCAAGTGCGGCGATGACCTGGCTCTCGGTAAGAGACGAAATCATCAGTCCGATGGCGATCACCAGTCCGCCGACAAGCAGCAGACCGACGAAATTGCCCGCGAGCACCATCCAGTCGGGGGTAACCTTCATTGCGATGACCAGCGCATATACCAACGTGATGGACAGCGACAGCACAAACAGCAAGAGTGCCGCAAAGAACTTACCGAGCACGATGCCCGTCAGCCCCGTGGGGGCGGTGAGCAACGCTTGGTCGGTCTTTTGTCGCTTTTCTTCGCTGAACAGACGCATTGTGAGGAAGGGGATAATGAGCAGCACAATGGTGAACAGATTACTGTACAGATAAGAAAGACTGGACATACCGCCTGCCATATTATACATAAAGAAGAACAGGCCGGAAGCGCAGAACATTACGGCGAGCACGACGTAGCCGATGGGGTTGGTGAAGAAGGATTTGAATTCACGTCTGAAAATAGCACCCATTATCGTGCACCTCCTTTTTTCTGTGTCAGGTCAATGAAGATGTCCTCAAGGGACATTGCCTGTGTCTTGGAATAGAGCAGCGGCCAGCCGCGCTGGGCGAGCCGCTCGAACAGATCGCGGCGGATGTCGGCGTTGGGGGCAGTCTCGACCAGCAGGTCGACCGTGCCGACCTCCTTGCTGCCCGCATCCGTCACCGAGATGACGCCGCCGATGCCCTTGACGAGCGCGGTGCTCTCCTTCGCGGGACCCGCGATGCGCACGAGCAGGCGATGGTCGTCGGAGAACTGGGCGGAGAGATTTTCTGCCGAATCGTCGGCAACCAGCTCGCCCTTGTTGATGATGATGACGCGGTCACACACCGCCTCGATCTCCGACAGAATGTGGGAGGAGAGGATGACGGTGTGGTGTTTGCCGAGGGTCTTGATGAGCGAGCGGATCTCGATGATCTGCTTGGGGTCAAGACCGACGGTCGGCTCGTCGAGGATGAGCACGGGCGGGTTGCCGATGAGTGCCTGCGCCATACCGACGCGCTGACGATAACCCTTCGATAGGTTCTTGATCAGACGGCCGTACACGTCCTCGATCTTCATCACCTTGCAGATCTCGGTGATGTGCTTGACGCGCGGCAACGCGCACTTTTTGAGGTCGTACATAAAGTCGAGGTATTCCCGCACCGTCATATCGAGGTACAGCGGCGGGATCTCGGGCAGATAGCCGATGTTCGCCTTCGCCGCGTTGGGCTCCTCGAGGATGTCGTGTCCGTTGATGGTGACGGTACCCTCGGTGGCGGACAGATAGCCCGTAAGGATGTTCATAGTGGTGGATTTGCCCGCACCGTTGGGGCCGAGGAAGCCGAGAATTTCTCCCTCGCCGACCGCGAAGCTGATATCCTTCACCGCACAATGGGTGCCGTATCGCTTGGTCAGATGGTTGACTTCGATCATAATTGTTTATCCCTCCGGAAAGTTCTTTTTCGGGTTTGACCTATCTATTATAAAGGGTTTTGCGATGCAATGTGTAAACGCTGTGTAAAAAGATCGCGAAAATATGTTTTTTGTGTGTATTCAGTCGATAAGCATTCTCACAAGGTGCTGCACGTGAATGCGGTGGGAGAAATCGTGGGGCATTTCGCTGCTGTTGCTCACGCCGAACGCGAGCATAATGGTAGGTGTCGACTCATTCCTTTGCCACCCAATTGGGGCCCTTGTCACCGCCGGTGGCGTTTGTCACGACATTATAGAGTATTATACCATATTATAGGTCTTATTGCAAGGTAGAAAGGGAGAAAAAGTCGCAAAAAATGCGTAGAGAATGTGAAATTAGGGCTTGACATCGGTGGTAGGCTGTGGTATGATAAACCACGCTGTAAGAAAACAGCCTATATGCGGGTGTAGTTCAGTGGTAGAACCCCAGCCTTCCAAGCTGGTTGTGTGGGTTCGATTCCCATCACCCGCTCCAAAGTGAACGTCCTGGGGGACAACGGATACGCGCCTGTAGCTCAGCTGGATAGAGCACCTGCCTTCTAAGCAGGGGGCCAGGGGTTCGAGTCCCTTCAGGCGCGCCAATATGGTGGGTGTAGCGTAGTTGGCCTAACGCGTCAGTTTGTGGCACTGAAGATCGTGGGTTCGAATCCCATCTCCCACCCCACAAGAGACAGGGACACTTGCTTGGCGAGTGTCCCTGTTATATAACAAATGACCGCCGTTGTGCGGTTGATATATTGGGCTGTAGTCTAGCGGTAGGACACGTGACTTTGACTCACGCCGTGGTGGTTCAACTCCACCCAGCCCAGCCAACACAAAAGGCACCCGCAAGGGTGCCTTTTGTGTTGGCTAGACTGGGTTAGAGATAGAGACCGCAGCAAGGCGAAGCCGGCTGCAGTGGTTACAACTCCACCGCCGTTTCCGATTTTAAGGCATCCCTCGTGGGTGCTGTTTCTTTTTGTGGACATTTCGGATAAATGATGGTAAAATATAGATACTAAACATATCCATTTACGGAAAGGCGGTATTCCAATGGACACGAAAGGCATTCTCGCACGGGTGGATCACACCCTGCTTGCGCAGACCGCGACCTGGGACGAGGTGCGCGCGATCTGCGACGACGGGCTGCGGTATGCGACCGCGTCGGTGTGCATCCCCGCCTGCTATGTCAAGCAGGCGAAGGACTATGTCGGCGATCGGCTCGCGATCTGCACCGTCATCGGCTTCCCCAACGGCTATTCCACTACCGCCGCCAAATGCTTTGAGGCGCGCGACGCGGTGGCGAACGGCGCGGACGAAATCGATATGGTCATTAACGTCGGCTGGGTAAAGAGCGGTCTGCTCGACGAGGTGCGCGCGGAGATCGCGGCGGTGAAGGCGGCTTGTGGCGGAAAACTGCTCAAGGTCATCATCGAGACCTGCCTGCTCACCGAGGAAGAGAAAATCGCGATGTG
>CAJGCA010000037.1 GCA_904501705.1 Clostridiaceae bacterium
ATTGCGCGGTCGGCGTCGTCGAGGAACTCGTTGCACAGATAATTGGTGGTGATCGCTAGGGTGTCCTCCCGCTCGGCATCGAAGAATCGCTTTTTCAGCCAGTGTGTATCACGCCACGGGTTGAATGTCAGCGTTGTCTGCTTGAATAGCGGCGCGGGAATCTGACCACGCGGCACGGACAAGTCAAGCTTGTCAAAGTCGTCCTCTTTGTCAATTTCGAATGCCTCTTCGAGCCATACCCAGCAGAGGTATCCCGTGGACACCGTCGTGGATGCGAGCTTGAGAGGATCGTCAAATCCGCGAAAAAGAATCTTCTGCCCTGTCGGCAGATACGTCATTTCCAGCGGCGACAGGTTCGCTTTCCACAAATGTGAAACCCCCAGCCGCCCCGCCGCCTTTTGCAGCTCGGCAAAGGTACTGCTGCGGTGCGTGTTCATTATTCGGCGGATAACAAGCGTATTTGCTTTGCAATACTGCGGCTTCATCATATTGGTGATGATCCACAGAGCGGTGGTAGTGCTTTTTTTGCTTGCCTTACCGCCTTTCACAACGCGGTAACGCTTCTTGCAGTTCCAAAACTCGCGATAACCGCCGCCGACGGTTGCCGCGATCGATACGTGCTTATCCATCGCCGTCACCGTCCGCCAGATCGTCTGTTATGTAAACAACCGGCGCGGCGGCATTCTTTTCTTCACCGGAGCCGATCATCTTCGCCAGCAGCTCAAGGCATCTTGCTGCGCCTTTGCTGTCCACTTGGCGTTCACCTGTTGGGACCATCGCGTGTTTTTGGGAGTTCCAAGCCATCACTGCCACGCCAGTCTTGCATATTTTGAGCAGATCTAACGTCTCCGCCAGCACGAAATCGCCTTGTATGCTCAACCGTTCGCGCCGGTCTTTCTGCAGCTGCAGAATGTAGGTGCGGATGTCTGGGCGCTTCATCAGCAGACTGCCCTTTTTCGCCGCACTCTTCTCGGGATAACCGGCGCGGATCGCCGCCGCGGTCTGGTTATAATCGAGGATGTACTCCTCGCAGAAATGCTGTTCTTTTCCTTTCAGCTGAACGTCAGCCTTTTCCACTCCGGCTCTCCTCCTCCCGCCGGTCGGCTCTAATGTAATATCTTCTCTCAATAAGGATGAGTCGCGCCCGTTTAATTCGGTATACTCGCCGCGTTTATAATCGGTATGGTCGCCTGCGTGTGCGGGCGGTAACCTTTCTTTTTTTGCGGCGCTCGCGCGCCTATGCGCACCGACCGAGACACAGCCGCGCGAGTTGCACCGCCGCCCACCCGCCGACGTTTCCTATGCCGGCATAAAAAAGAAAAGACAGAGTAGCGCAAAGCAGACCACGGTCTGCCTTGTCGCCCTCTGTCAATATCATAAGTCCTATAAGAGTTGCATTTGGTTGCAAGTTTTTTGTTCTTCCAACCATCGATAAAACCGCGCTTTCACGCCCGCTCGTGTGTTATTACCACCGAGTTCAAGTGCGATTTGCGTCCAGTTCTTGCCGTGTATGGAATATAACGTTAAAATGCTTCGCATCTGAGAATCTTCCACATGTTCGATAAGATTCCGCAGATGCGCTTCCGACTCCAAGCACCGCGCGCGAGACACCCACAACTGATTTTTAAGCCGAGAAAGTGCCTCTTTGTAACGATCTGTTCCGTTCCCCTTTTTCATTTCACAGTTCAGCTCATCAATACGCTGCTCAATTTCCTGCACTTGAATTTTCAGATAACGGAATCCCGATAGGGTTCGTGCCGTAATTTTCTCGCAATTACCACGCCTTTCCATTCCGATCACCGCTTTCAAATAAAGTTTGCTCTCACTTTACTTGCCTGCTTCTTCCATCGTCATTTGTTCTTCGCCGGCATCCGCGCATCGCTTCTGCTGATTTTCTAATGCCACGCGCGACAAGTCGAGCAGATTCGTCAGCGTTTCGATGAAATCCTCGTCCACCACCTCGTGCGGCAGGATCACACCGGTCAGCTCCATTCCTCTCTTAACGGCTATGTACGGCGAGCCGTCGGTGGCTGTGCGCTCGTATAACTCGTAGTTATCGTCATCCGCAAACGGTGCCAGATACCGCACGTCGAAGAAGATGAGTCCTTGCGACGTTACCAACGGTTCGAGTGTGTGCCCTCCAAGCCCAATACGAATCGCACCGCGATCCAACACATGCTCATCAGGAACGATATCCTCAAATGAAACATTCTCCGGCAGCGAAACTTCGTTGAAATAATATTTCGCCCATTTATCCTGCGTAATGTCAAACATCGCAAAAAAAGCAAGGTTTGTCATTCGTGGCAGGCCATACAACGGATAACACGCTTTGCTGAATAGTATCCATTGGCAATCCTCGCCATCTGCAACAATAATTCGCCTCTCTTTGTTTACGAAAGCTTCGATTTTTTTGATCTTCATCCGGCTCACTCCTCACAAATAACTTTTCCCGAATTTGGCGCGGAAGACTTCCACCGGCCAATGATAGAACTCTTGTGCGATTGCCTGCGCCTTTTGCTTGAGCGATCGACTCACCTCGCCGTTTCGATGCACCGCCCGATCGCCGGTACGGTGACACTCTTCGCAGAGATGCACCCATAGCCCGAGCTCCTTGCTTTTCTGACGGTTGGCACCGCCGAAAATCTCGTGCCGCTCGGTGCGGCAGTGCCGACCACACAGATAGCACCAGTGCGCATCGTGCCCGAACAGCAGCGACCCGCAATACCCGTTTCGATCCAGTTGCATCCCCATCTCATTCCTCGGCATCCCGCTCAACCTCCCTCAATTTCATCGCCTATCGTTGCGAAAGGCACTCGATAATCGGCGGCATCCACGCAAGGTCCCTGAGGAGCTGTCACCTTACGCACAACGCACGGCTTGATGCTCAAAACAACATACCCATTTTTACAGTAGTCAGCACTGTCGAGAATATAGTCGATATATACGAGGCAACTATTCCTCGTATAGCACTTGTTCTCTACATCGTACTCGTTCAACGCCAGCAAATCGCCAACTTGAAACGGTCTATCGTTCTTTCGAACCTCAAACGTTTTTTCTCCCGAAATCACAGCGTCAAAATATCTTGGCACGATTTTCACCGCGTGTATCATCCCGCTCACTCCTTTTCTCTTTAGGTAATGGCCCATAATCATCGCAATGATTGAAGCAATAGGATTGACAGACCGCTTCGCCCGTGCGGTCGCAAATACACTTGTTCGTGCCATTTTGGGTCTTATACCCTAGCCCCTGCCACCTACATTTTCTCTGATAAGCCATAATCACCCACCATTTCTTTTACAAGGTTGTCCATAATTTCGTTTAACTGTTTACATAGCAAGGCAGTATATCGCCAAGCAATTCTTTTCTTAAACCTCTCCGCAAACTCTTTGATGCCCTCGGCTTTGGCAGTTTTGCACTTATCCCGCATTGCTCGGTAGTCATTGGCTCTCATATTGCCAAGTTCCGCAAGTACGGTCAATCTCGAAATCTCTGCCTTGTAAGAATTAGCCGCCCCTCGCATTGCTTTTAATTCGACTTCAAGGCGGTCAATCTCTGCCTTTTGATCTGCAATATACTTTTGCAAAGTTTCTTGCCCAGCAATCAACGCTTCTTTCTCTGCCTTTTGGCGGTTGATAAGGTCAAGGGCAAGTTTTTGTTTTAAGCGCATACAGGAAAAGACTTCATCAAGGTGTTTTCGTAGTGGGCATTCTTCGCATTTACCAAACTTATCACTAAAACAACACTCCAACGCCTTAATAATCTCGTTATCGGTCATACTTTTCCACCGCCTTGTCCGTTTGATTTATTCTTTCTTGCATTTCAAGTGTTTTCATATATCCCCTTGAAAATTTAATCATTTCCGCTCACCTCCGATCGAGCCGATCGCCGGCTATGTACAGGAAGGCGAACGTCCACAGCAAACACATCGTGATATTTCCGAGCCCCGCGCCAGTGTTCCCCTCGCTCATATTGACGCAGGCGGTGATGATTCCACATACAATGCCAACCGCAAATACCACGCACAGCACCGCGGCAGCGATCCTCAACAGCGTTTTCTTCATTTGCCTCGCCCCCTACGACGTTGAAGAGTGAAATTAACATAATTGAAAACGGTGTAGCCGATTACCACGGAAATATCGAAACATCTGTCGCCCTTCTTCCTGCGGCCACCGTTTTCGTGGATACAAAGCCGTGGCTTGTATCCTAACTCCTTCCACCATCTTCGGTAGTTGGTTATGCTAAAGGTTTTTGTGTCCTCGCTCCACCAAATTTCAAAGATTTTACCCATTCATCAGCGCCCCCTCCGTCTTTTCCCTTTCGTCGTTTTCATATCCATATCAGCAATCTTCCACACTTGATGCAATGCGTACGCGAGAGGATTGTAGACAAATTCAAGCTGCTTTGCTCTTTCGTATTCGGCTTCAAGGAGTTTGATTGCCGTAGCTAATTTCATCCACCCTCACCCTTTCCGTCCATCTTTGCGCCGCAGTTGGGGCAGTAATCGGTAATATAGTCATAGTTGCCATATTCGCCTTTATGCGCTCTTGCTGTACACACAGAGCAACGATAATCATATATCTCGCCAACACCACGAATAGCGATAGGGTCTTTTTCCCACTCGCCGTGCCGTACCTCTACCACATCGGCTTTGTTTTGAAAATGCCGACAATTCTTGTGGTTACTGCCAAACAGTTTATCCTCGCAAACAGGGTAATGCGAACAGTCTTCGCAGGACGCTTCACGCTCGATATATTCAGCCATTACCCGTCGCCTCACCTTCCTTTTCTAGCTCTTTTTCTGCCGCTTTGTAGGCATCGGTCACGGCAGCAAAATACTCCGCATTGCCGCCGACATCCGGATGGGCGGTCTTGACGATCTGACGGTACCGATCTTTTAGTGCATCCTTATTCGGGATCTCTCCGAATCCCAATGTTTTGAAACATTCCGGAATTTCCGGAGACTTGGGTAGTGCTTTTAATCCTGCTACCCACGTCTGCAGCTCATAGATGCCCCGCTCGGTCATACGGGCTATATCTTCCAGCGTGAGCACGACCTGCGCGAACACGTCAGACCCGTACCGCACATCTGATCCGTGAGCCTTGGCGTTCTCAATACTGTGTTCAAAACGGTAAAGCTGCCCTTTATACCAAAACTCGACCCAGCAGGAAAACCGATCCCAGTTATAGTCGTATTTCTCAGCACCGAAACGTTGCATCACTTTTTCCAGCTTCGCCTCGTAGGTGCCGGCGTCAGCATATTGCTTAGCCATCAGCTCCACACCTCCATTGCTTTCTCGCCCCAGCGGGTGGCTTGTCCTTCAAACCATATCGCGTCATACGACGGTAGCCGTGTCACCCCGACGACGCGGATCAGGAACAACCGATAATGATACCGCACGGCCGAGGGGATGCTGACGATCAGCGGCATCAGCGGACCGAACACGCAGTTCTGCAGCGCGTGGCCGAGCTCGTGACACCGCAGGGAGCGGCTCGGCTTGCGGTTGACCAGGAAGAACACGCCGAGCTCCAGCCCGCCCCATTTCTCCCCGATCTCGAAATACCAGCACCATCCCCAACGTTTCGGCTTATGCCCGGTGATGCGCAGCACCGCCGCGACCACGCATCCGACCAGTGTCATCGGCAACCCCCACGTGAAGGAGAGAGCGTAGAATAGGAATTTTTTCATTTAGACTCCTCCTTAAATTCCTTCTTTGCCTTGCTGATCAACCACGAACGGACACATTTTTCGCACGTGGATTCGTCAACGTAAAGGCGACGACACTTATCCGAGTCGTCGTACCGACATAAACCGGCGGCAACCATCACGCGCGCTGCAATGGTTACCGCGCGACTGTCTAATGATTTGGGCATTCCGCTTCCTCCTTAAGTATTTTCACCCAGCGTTGCTTGTTGCAGGTAGGGGCTGTTGTTGTTCTTGGTCTTGAGGGGCAGCTCCAGCTCTTTCCTCTGATGTCTGCCTCCTTGTGCCAGCCGGTCGCCTTCAGGCTGTCGCCGCTTTCGGAGTCGAGGATGTAGGTGATGATCTTCTCGTACCCGAGCTCTTTTGCGACTCTCGCGGCTCTGGAATATAAGAACGAGCAGGCGTTTCTGGTTCCATCGGTGCATAGCCTGATAACTTCCAGCGTTTTGCCGTCGTCCAGCACCCGGCTGACCGGGCGGCCAACTTGTATGACACCTACGAGTTGGCCGTCAACCTCGGCGCCGATTCGGAACTTGTCCGCCTTTGCGCTTTGATGATGTCGATGCAACTGATCGACAAATGCACACGCCGCTGGGCGCTCAAGAGGAACGGCTTTCATAATTGCTCCTCCTTCACAAACAGCGAGTGCGTACCGTCGCGCATTTGCTTTTCCTCATCCGACATCGCATAGCCCATCTTAATGAGCAAATCATAGTAGGCGGACAAGCGTTCGTTGGTTTTGTATTCGCCGTCATACGAGGTGAAATACCCTTTTTTGTTGTTGTCATTCATATACAGCAACACCATCAACCACAGCTTGCGCATAGGATCGAAGGCAACCGCGTCGAGCACTTGATCGTATGCAAGCTCTTCCTCGTAATCGTTCAAATCAAGGATATCGTACACATCTGACTCATCGATGTATCTGCTATCGTCACCTTCGAGATACATCCAAAAGGCGACGATCTCTGTTAGATACTTTTTCACCGTCGACTCGCTGACGTTACGCGCAAACTCCCAACGCAGGTCATACGCCCGCTCGCGTGCTTCTTCCAGTTTGGCCATCCGTTCGCGCTCTTCCAATTTCTTCTTCTCAGACTCGTCATCTCGCTTATTCTCTTCGTCGGTATACTCACGATAAACTGAGACGTAATTGCTTGATTTGTTATAAAAGTATTTGACTGTGTCCGCATCCTCCGGGACCTTCACCTCACCACAGCAATAGCCGTTATAAGCTGCTATGTATTTCAGCCCGCTGACATCGCTCGTCTCCGTTGCAAAGCTTTGTATCACAGCAAGATATTGTGCGAACTTTTCAGCACGTTTCTCCGTGTCGATCGCTTGCCGTAGCTGATATTTGAAGTTGTCCGTGCCGATCACGGTGAGCAATCCATCTCTCGTTTTTTGGTCTTTCACTTTGTCCAGTTCCATATAGTCCGCAAGCGTGGCACCGCGTTCGGCCGACTTTTTGAATTTTTCCGCATCCAACTCGAGCAGCTTTACGCGGCGGCGTACCGTTGACTGCGACAAGCCACTCTTTTCCGCCACCTGCTCGATGCTGTCACCAAAATCCATCATCATCTGTAATCCCTGCGCCTGCTCATACAATGTCAGATCACTGCGCTGCATATTTTCGAGCAACATCGTGCCGATCTGCTCCTGCGCGCTCATCTCCACGATAACGCATGGTACCTCCGTGAGCCCCGCCAGTTTCGCCGCGGCACATCGACGGTGACCGATAATGACGGTGTACCCGTCCTCTCGCTTCTTTGCGTTCATCTGACGCCGCAATTCCTCGCTCGGGTTTTCATCATACGCCTTAGACAGCGCCTTCCACTCGTCGTGCGTCAGCGAGTGACCGCGCACCACCGTGAGGTTTTGCATAATGCCTTTGGCTTTGATGCTGTCAGCAAGCTCGGTCAGATCGCCGAGATTCTTGCGCGGGTTGTCAGGGTGCGGGAACAGCTCACTCACCGGCAGATACACCAGCGTCTCGCGCCCATCGTCCGCAAACTCTTCTAAAGCCCGCTCAACCATTTCCATTGTTTTACTCATTGTTGCTCTCTCCTTACTTGTTTAATTTAGCCCACTTCCGTTGGGCTTGCTTTTTTCTTGCCCTGCGGCAGTCATTACAAAAGTCATTACTTTTTCTCTCGTAAAACGTTGCGCCGCAGCGACGACAGTATTGCGGCCGAATGCGCTGAAATTCTGTGCACGCGTCACAATCTGCGCAACCTGCCTCACACCGGCTGTTTCGATCATCCCAGTGCACACACATTGCACGTTGAAAATAATGATCGTAATCGCCTTTCTTCATCTCCAGTGTTCTATACAATAGAACATCCGCGAGCCGCTCGATATCGCTTCTGACCGCTGTTCGTGTGCGCGATAGGTGTACGGCTTGCCGCACGGTCGGCTCAGGGGCTCCATCACCCCAACCACCGTCTCCCATATACGCGCGCACCTTATCGGCATTCTCAGTGAGGTATACGAAATACACCTTCCCGCGGACAGCTTTCTCGGACTTGCCGATCGCGTTACCGATCGCGGTATAGCTATCACCGCTCTTGATGCCGTCTGCGAGGATCTGATAGTCCCGCTCTGTCCACGCGCTCTCCGGGCTGTGGTTGTCCGCTTTCACGGGGCGGTACTTAATTCCAAGATCCGTGCAGCGCCGCTGTATTGCGCCGGCAGAACGGTGCAGTATTTTCGAAAGTTCCATATACCCGTACCGCTGTGCTTTTAGCAAATCCACCAACCGCTGATCCTCTATCGGTGTCCACGGATCTTTGCGCTGCAGAGCAAAGGCGGCATAATCCTTCTTGCGCTGCTCCGCGACCCACTCCGGCTCTTCGCCCGGGATTAACGGCTCGAATTTGGAAAAATCCAAAAAAGAGCGATTTGCTTTCGCCCATTCCCAGAACTCATCAAGATACACCACACGAAAGCTATTCTTATCCACACGTTTGGTATGTACCGGCAGTCCGCGCTCTTCCACCCAGGATTTCATTTTATATGAGTAGTTTGTTTGCGATCCTGTCACGGCAATAATCAGCTGATTCAACGTCACGTAATCGCCGCCCATCAGAGCAGGCCCAAGCTGTAATCTGGCAGCGCGCGACTTGACGGCCGACACCGTACGGTTCAAATTATTGGCCAAAGTTGGGATGGAATACTTGCCCCAGTTCTCCTCGAGGTAGGCTTCGTCCTGCGGCGTCCACGTGCGTTTTCCAAGCGGCGGCGAAGCGTGAGTCATTTCTCGCTCTCCTTTCTTACCACCCGCACGTGCTTGGCCGCGTACTGTTTGCCCACAGACTTTCCATAGCTCAACCCTTGCGCCTCCGCTTCACGGTTGACCCGCTCGATCGCCGCCATGTTGTTGGTCAGCTTTGTTTTTTGGATGCTGCCTCCGCGCTTAGCTCGATATTTCTTGCAGAACTCCACGCAAGACGGACAGTTTAACCTTGAATGCTTATAGGCGATAAATACGTCACCGCACATCGCGCATACCTTTTTGACCGGCTCGTTTTTCTTTTTGCTCACGATCGCACCTTCTTCATCTAATGTCTAACGTCTACCGTCTGTCTTAACACCGCATCCGCGGTTTGATTGTCACCCGCTGCACCTCAACGTAGACCGTCTCTTGCACAGGGATGCCCGTCACCTCACTCACACCGTTGTAGCTCGCCGCTTTGTCGATGTAGTATCCGTGACGCTCGGGCGGCTCTTTCTTCCACTGCTTTGCGGAGATAACCTCGATCACCGGCTTCGGCCGCACAAGGTTACGACTGCAGGAATACCGCCACTTATGTACCGCACCGGCTTTTCTGTGCGTCTTTTCGGTCTCTTTGATGAGATACTCTGCGAGTTTCCCGTACTGCCCCGAATCATCCAACGGCGACCACGGGAAACGCAGGTGCAGCGGCTCTCCTCTCTCCCTCTCCTCCGGGGTATAATAGGTCTCGGCAAGCAGGGACTTCCACAACCGCTTGACCGACTTCATCCCGCTCGGCAGATCGTTGATCACCAGGTGATGGTGGATTCGCTTGCTTTCATATTCCGTCACCGCCACCCGTTTGAGCTCACTCCCTTTCACGCGATAAAGATCCCGCAGTTTCCGTAGAAACCTCTCCCGATCTCTGGCCGCTTCTTCTTCCGTCGGTACCCGCGCCATCGGATAGGTGAACACCGCGTGCCAGTCTCCGGGATGGAAGTTGGCATTGAGAATGCGTCGCAGCTCGGCAACCGCTTTGTCACGGTTGACCTTCATCTGCGCCTCAGAGCTCTCGTGAATCGTATTCCCGCGAGCAATCTTCTTGCCGTAGCGAGCGGAGTAGGTTTTCTTCACCTCAACGGTACGTCCCGCCCTCCACGTTTTACGCAAATACATTGTCTCAATTTCCTCTCTCCCTTGGTCGGATTTCTAATACCTTTAGCAAGGCCGCAACAGGCGGTCAAAAACCGCCTGTTTTCTTGACTTTTTCGGTATTTTAAGGTACAATATAAATGTCGATGAAACTTGCAGTTTTGCAAGCGGTGTTACGCTCTCACACACCGCCCGATTTCATCGGCTGCAGACATTGTCTGCTCTCTTTCTAAGAACGATGAGGATCTTCCTCATCGTTCTTTTTTATGCTCTCTTTGTGGTGGGCTGCTCGAGCATATCCCAGATCATAAGAAGCCACGGTGTCCTCGCAGGCGGCGGGTACCGCTCGCCGTATTTCACCACCATCGCGCGGTCGAAGTCCCGTCGCTGTTGCTCGGTCAGTGGCGAGTCGCACCGCAAACCCAACTCGCTACAACGCCGCTCGTACTCACGGCGGATAAGCGGATGGGTCAGATCTGTCAAAAACCGCGTGTTGTTCTTTGCAGCGACCTCGTCACCGATCCATAAACTCATCTCGCCTCACCCCTTCCTCGCGCTCGCGTTCTTCTGGTTTTTTGAATACAGGTGTATAGTGCCACAAATCCCGCTCGAACTCTTCCAAATGTAGACTGCTCACCGGCGGGTTGGTAAATTCCGGACCTCTTCGTGATCGCCCGTACCGTTTCTCCCGCTCATTCTTCTCCTCGGCATACAATTGCTCTTTACGCTCCCACGTGCGCACCGCGGCTTTCCAGTCTTGCATCTTTTTTCGGCCGACCATCCAGCCACCGCTCTCGTGGTAGTCATAGAACGCCTGCGGCTCGGTCAGCGTGTACCCCTTTTCACGACAGTAGTCCGCGATCTCTTCCACCGTCGGCTTCTTGAACACCTTGCGCTTCGGTTTCTCCTCGCTCGAATCGTTCTCTTGAGAGGAAGGCGGCGCGGTCTTAGCTGTGGCAGATGAGGTGTCATTCCCCTCTTCTTCCTCAAGCCGAGAGGGCACCCCCCCACATCCAAACGCTCGCTTTCCATCGGCGGTCAGCTGCGCGCGAGCGCCGGTACCGACACGCGTGCTTGCAATCTCCAGAGCCAGTTTGAAAAACAGCTTGTCCACTATGGCTGTGTTGTCTGTACGTGCCAACAGAACCTTGTTTTGATACAACTCACAAACGCCTGCCTGCTGGAGCACGTAGATACCGGCATAATTATGCCGCACCACCGCGCTCAAATAGGCGCCTCCAGACAACACACTTCGGTAACGGTCTTGCAAAGACCGAGCGCGTAGCCATACTCACGGTTAGCGCCGAGGCTCTTCTCCCATCCGGGCAACATCACGACCGCATCGGCGGCTTCGATCATCGGCAGACAGATCTGCATATACTTTTTGAGGTCGCCCATCCCCTGCGGCAATATTGCCGGATTGAGCACCTTGTGCCCTTCCTTGATGAGCTCCCGCTCGACCTTCGCAAAATTCTCTTGGTAGTTCTCCACGCCCGTGATCGGACCTGCTATGTAAATGATCATTGATCTCTCTCCTCCTGCAGATTATTACTGTATCGGTTATACATACCGACGCCGACGGCCAGCAGACCGAGCCCGACCGCTCCGCCCGTGGCGATCGAGCCGAACGCCGCGCCCGCATCACCCGCCGATGCACTCGCGAGCATCACCGCGATGCCGATCCACGCGAGCACTCCTCCGAGGATTCTCATGCGCCCACCTCCCGAATGCCGAAACCAAACTTGTCGATCTCCCAGGGAAGATACCCGAGGTATTCCATCATTTTGTCCTTGCGGATACGCCACTCGTTGCCTGTCTTTTGTGCGGGCAGCTCTCCCGAGGTAACCATCCGCCGAACGCTCTCGCTCGTCTTGCCGAGTATTCGACATGCCATCGGGATATCAAAGATCACCGGTACCTCTTTCCAATCGGTCACCGGCACAAACGTTGCGTGTGTCATTGCCTTGCCCTCTCTTTCCGTTATATAAGCGCCGCTTATTTTTTAAGTACAAGATGCTCACCGGTATGCTTGTCCATCAGAATGTTGCAGCCGTCCTGCTCTCTCACGTAGACATAGCAACTCGGGTCATACCCTTCATTAGATAGGCGGATCTTCTCATCTCGTGTCAGCCGTCGCGGTTGTTTCATCGTTCTCACCTCCAGCAATTGCACAGTTCGTGCAATTGCTAAACATAAAAAATAGACTCAACAGTCGTATTGTAAAAATTGGCAATACGTATCTTAATTGAGTCGCGCGGAACACGCTGACCCCGTTCGTACATAGACAAAGCCGAAACGCTGATTCCAATCGCTTCGGCTACTTGTCCCTGCGGCATCGTCCCTCGTAGCGAAACAAGCCTGCCGCCTATCGTATTTTTTTCCATGTCAATCACCTCGAAACATAAATTGCACAGTTCGTGCAATTTGATATTACCACATTCATTTCACCGTGTCAAGCATAAATTTCACATTTTGTAAAATTTTCCGTTGACATTTCACGTTTCGTGTATATAATGGAATCAGGAGGTGAAGTGTTATTTATGGCATCTTTTAATGTTATTTTGCGGCATTTAAGGCAACAGCACAAGCTAACGCAAAAACAGTTAGCTGCGAAGCTGGGGCTTTCATATAGCGCAATTAGTATGTACGAGCGCGGTCAACGCGAGCCGGACTTTGCGACGTTAGAGTCTATTGCAGAATATTTTAATGTAACCATCAGTTATCTATACGGAAAGGGACCCGAAGTACAATCTCGCTATGCGTTTCAAAGTGAGCTCCCTCTTCCCGAAACAACCCGCCACAACACCGTGCGCATCATCGGCCGAGATGGATCCTACCAGGAGCGCCAGCTTACCGACGAACAGATGGACGCTCTGCGCAAGATGATCAAGCTTCTACCGGATTTTGAGGATTGATCTTGTGCGACTCTATGTATTCGGAAAATTGTTCATACACTGCCCGCTCAAGCGGCGAGGTGAGGAAGCGGTCGCGCTCATATAGCACCTGCATCCGCGCCATACGGTATTCCGCCGCTTGGCGGCTGATATGACATAGCCGCTGAATATCCTCGGCGGTCTGTACGCCACATCCCCACAGAACACACGCAGGTGCAAGTAGCCGTGCGGCGAAAACGTTGGCGGCTTGCTCGATCGGATTATCCGCAGCGGACGGCTCACGGTTGACGAGAGAATATTTCCCCACGTGGCCGGCGAGGATGTGCCCAAGCTCGTGTGCAACGGTGAACCGCTGCCGCGGTGGGTAGCAATCCGCCCGCACAATAATGACAGGACGGTCACCAACGAAAGCGGTGTGCCCATCCTCTCCTTCGGGAGCATTATACAGCTTGATTGGGACACCAAGCCGCCGGCATACATCCGATGTAAATATCGGCAGCTCGCGGATCTGCAGATCCAACAACAACCGCCACGCCAGATCGCGGGAATTTTGATAATCTTTGTAGTTCATTGTCGAACACCTCCGCATACCATTGTACAGTGTTCGAACGGATATTTTTACTGGAAAGTTTCTCCACATACAACATTAAAAGAAGTGAGTGTTATTACAAAAACAAAATACACCTATTTAATCGTTCTAACGATACTGTTAATCGCTTTCAGTTTCGTTACAGTTTTTGCCCATCAAGGCCGCACCGATGGAAGCGGAGGACATTATGATCACTCGACCGGCGAATATCACTATCACCACGGGTATCCCGCTCATCAACACGAAAACGGCGAGTGCCCATATAGATTTGATGATAAGACCGGACAGGATAGCGGTGGTAGTGGCGGCAGCTTAAAAGGCGGATACAGCGGCGGCTCCGGTGGAGGCTCAAGCTCTATATCCAGCAACGACACCCAGCCACTCACGACGGCTCTCACGCTACTCGGTGCCATCCTCTTCGGTTTTGTTGTTTGGGTTTCTTGGAATTCTCACAAAGATAAAAAGAAACCATACACGCCACCACCCGAGCCCGATTCGCCAACACCACACCGCCAGGCCCCAGAAATTGAAACAATCCAAATTCCATTGTGCGATCAAAAAGAGTCTCTCGAGCGCCTAAAAAATCAAAAAGAACACCGCGGCACTTACGTCGAACATCTCCTCGCGAAACTCGATTCCGCTCTTTCGATAAACAGCATAGAGTTGGAAATTGTTTCTACCGTCACTGAAACCTGCAGAGATAAAATGCCCGACTTTGCAAAAGCGGTCGGCGAAATTCTTGATTTTGCTACCGGCTCTGATGTTCTAGAGATTATGGAAGAAAACACTCGCTCCATAGATTCTCATTTACAGTCTTTGTTTTTTGATGACGAAATCGCCAAAGAGCGAATATCAGCTGCCCTTAACGATCCGTCCATTATCGATTTAACGGACTTTGCTAACAAAGTGCCTCTTCATATTGGTTTTAATTTCGGGGTGTACTGGTACGCCGTCACCGGTCTTAAACCCGATTTAAGCACCTGCGCGCGTATGAATCGCTTTCACGCTAACCTTATACGAGAAACATTTAATCAAATACCCTAACCCAAAGGAGGTGACACAATGCCCCGCGCAAAATACAAAAAGCGCCCCGACGGGCGCTATCAGACGAAAGTATATTTAGGCACAGACGGCAACGGCAAGGCGCAGTACAAATATGTCTACGCCGCCACCGTCTCCGAACTCGAACGCAAAGCTGAAGAGATCCGCTATCCGCTCCACCGTGGCACCAACGTGATGTCCGGAGATTTGCCCTTTAACACATGGGCCGATCGTTTCTTGTTTATTAAGAAGGGCAAAGTAACCGATAAACGATATAAGGATCTGCAAGCACAAGTCACTTACTGGAAAAAACTCATCGGCAATGTTCCGCTTTCGAAGCTAGTCTGCTCAGACTTGCAAATGCACCTTGACGTTTTGGGGAAACAAAACACGAACACCAAAAAACCCAGCTCGCGTAAAACACTTGTGGATTATCGATGCGTCATCTCCTCGGTGTTCAAACTGGCGATGGCTGATCGCGCCGTGTCCTACAATCCGGCGGAGAGCTTGACTATCCCGGATGCAGCCGAGAAGAAGCAGCGGCGCGCTCTGTCTGAAGAAGAGCAGCGTTGGATCATAGAAACCGAACACCGCGCGCAAACGGCAGCAATGATTATGATGCTCGCAGGCTTGCGCCGTGGCGAGCTCATACCTCTGCAGGTTATGGATGTAGATCTGGAGGCAGCCACCATTTCGGTGAACAAATCCGTCAGTATGGTCGATGGTCACCCTCATATAAAAAAAGGTGGTAAGACAGCCAACGCAACCCGCACGGTCAACATCCCTCCGCAACTGGTGAGATACCTTCGCCCGTTGTTGCGGGCGCGGTCTCCTTTTGACCTGGTGTGTACCGATAAGCGCGGCCGAATGTTATCCGAATCGGCGTTCTCTCGAATGTGGGAAAGTTACCTCTGCGACCTCAATTTCAAGTATGGTAAATTTTCCAAACAGCCAAAATCAAAATTTCAACCGGGCGGTGTTCCATTTGTTATCCCTCGCATCACTCCGCATATGCTCCGCCACACCTGCGCCACCAATATGATCTTAGCGGGTATGGATGCCATCACCGTGAAGGATCAGCTCGGCCACGCCGACATCCAGACCACATTAAATATCTACACGCACGTCACTGCCGAGCACAAGAAAAACGAGATTGATAAACTAGGTGAGTTTTTAGCCGCCCGCTCGATCGGTTAAAATTTCATAAATTTTGACACCCATCTGACACCCATAGATTGATTTGACACCCATTTTGACACCCATAATTAACCTTTTTTACTCTAAAATAACACCATTTCTCCTATCGATTTCGCGAAAGAAAAAGCCCGCAATCCCTTGAAACTACTGGGATTGCGGGCTTTTTTTCTTGGAGCTGGTTGACGGACTTGAACCCCCGACCTGCTGATTACAAATCAGCTGCTCTACCAACTGAGCTAAACCAGCGAATGAAGTGTCAATACACAACATCGTGATTATACCAGTCG
>CAJGCA010000038.1 GCA_904501705.1 Clostridiaceae bacterium
AATGATATTCGCCATCGTGAAGGTTTTACCGCTACCCGTAACGCCGAGCAGGGTCTGCTCGCGGTCGCCACGGTTAATGCCCGCGACGAGCCGCTCGATCGCCTGCGGTTGGTCGCCTGTGGGCTGATATTTTGAATGTAACACGAACTCGTCCACGTTCTCACCTCACAACACAAATTTTCACTCATATAGTATACCACAAAATTTTGAACAAGTAAATAATAGAGGAATATTTTTATAGTGGGACATGTTTTCACATAAACTGCCAATAAGGCCGTAGGGCAGGCGTCCTCGACTGCCCGTAAATGCAAACCGCCCACCGAAAATCGGCGGGCGGTTGCGGGTTCATTCCAATTTCGCTACATTCTCCGTGCCGAGGATACGGCGCAGTTCGTCGAGCAGTTTAGCGGACGGCTCGACCCACCAACTCTGCGGGGCGCGCACCAGCTTGCCGCTGTCCGTAAAGCGGATGTAGACGGGCAGATCGCCCGTGTGTTTCGACAACAGCTGCGCGACCTGCTCATAACATTTGCCGCTATTGGTCGGCAACCGCAGATACAAGCCCGCGCGAGCGGATCGCTCGATTTTTGCCATTTTTTCGCTAGAAGTGGGGTCGGATTGTCTGCTGTAACCGCTTACATTCGCCTTTTGTGGGGCGCTAGGAAATTCTTTCGGTACGAGCTCGAGCCGCTCGCCGAGCAGTTTCGGCTCTTTTTCCTCTTGAATATCCAGCCGTCCCTGCACGAGCAGCACCTGCCCCGTCTGCAGCAGTTCTTCATACTGCGCAAACTGTTTGGGGAAGACGACCATCTCGATCGAGCCATAGAGGTCTTCCAGCTGCAGATACGCCATGCGCGCGCCCGATTTGGTGGTCTGGGTGCGCACACCACTGACCAGACACAACAGCCGCAAAGAAGTTCCGTCAGCGTAGGTTTCGCTGCCCTCCTCAATGGCAGACAGCACGCGATCAAGGCGATTAGCGCGAAGTGCTTTGTAGTGCTCCTTGTAGGGCGTAAGCGGGTGTCCCGTCAGGTACATCCCCGTCGCGTCCTTCTCCATTTGCAGCAGCTCCGCAAAGGGCAGTTCGGGCACGTCGGGGGCGGGGATTGGTGTCTCGCCCGCCTGCTCAGCGGCGTCAAAGAAACCCACCTGCCCGTCGACGGCGTAGCGGTTCTGGCTATCCAGCTGGTCGAGCAGTTGGGGGGCCATCTGCAGCATCTGACGGCGGTTGAGTCCCATTCCGTCGAACGCGCCGCAGCGGATAAGGCTGTCGACGCCGGGGCGGTTGAATTCCCGCTGTCCTGTCAGTCGCTTGCAGAAGTTGTAGAAGCCCGTGAACGGGCCGCCCTGCTCGCGCTCGCGCGTCAGCGCGTCGATAAAGCCGCGCCCGATGTTGCGCACCGCGAGCAGACCGAAGCGAATATGATCGCCCGACACCGCAAAATCCGCGCCGCTCTCGTTGATCAACGGCGGCAGGGCGCGGATGCCCATCCGCTCACATTCGCGGATGTAGGTGACCACCTTACTGCTGCCGAATACACTCGTCAGCAACGCCGCCATATACTCTTTCGGGTACAGACACTTGAGATAGGCGGTCTGATACGCCACCAGCGCATAGGCGGCGGCGTGGGATTTATTAAACGCATAGGACGCGAACGAGGACATCTCATCGAAGATAGCGTTAGCGGTGGCGGCGGGTACGCCGCGGCGCACACAGCCCTCGACGACGACCTTGCCGTCTTCGTCGGTGAGACCGTTAATGAAGATCTCCCGCTCCTGCTCCATCACCTTGTGCTTTTTCTTCGCCATCGCGCGGCGAACCACATCGGCGCGGCCGAAAGAGTAGCCCGCCAATGCGCGGAACACCTGCATCACCTGCTCCTGATACACGATACACCCATAGGTGACGCGCAGAATCGGCTCAAGCAGAGGATGAGCGTATTTCACGCGGTCGGGGCGGCGGCTGTTTTCGATATACCGCGGGATGGAGTCCATCGGGCCTGGGCGGTACAGAGAAATGACCGCGATGAGGTCCTCGAAACGAGTGGGGCGCAGCTGCATCAGCACGCGTTTGAGCCCGCCCGATTCCATCTGGAACACGCCGTCGGATTGCCCCGCGGACAGCATCGCATACACCCGCTTTTCGTCAAGCGGGATGGTGCGAATATCAAAGTCGGGGGTGTGGCGGCGGATCATCCGCTCGGCATCCGCGATGACCGTGAGGTTGCGAAGCCCGAGGAAGTCCATCTTGAGCACCCCGAGCTCCTCGAGGTTGTGCATCGGGTACTGAGTCGCGAGCGCATCGCGGGTCATACACAGCGGCACAAAATCGCTGACGGGACGCGGTGCAATGACCACGCCCGCGGCGTGTGTCGAGGCGTTGCGCGGCATTCCCTCGACGCGGCGCGCCATATCCATCAGCTGTTTGACCTGCGGGTCGCTGTCGACGAGCTCGCGCAGTTTCGGCGCGGTTTCCAGCGCCTTATCGAGTGTCATATTCAGCGCCTGCGGCACGAGTTTAGCGACCTTGTCGCCGACGGCGTAGGGTAGCCCCATCGCGCGGGCGACATCCCGCACGGCGGCGCGCGCCGCCATCGTGCCGAATGTGATGATCTGCGCGACGCGGTCAGCACCATATTTGCCGATGACGTAGTCGATGACCTGCTGCCGCTTTTCGGTGCAGAAGTCCACGTCAAAGTCGGGCATACTAACGCGCTCGGGGTTTAAGAACCGTTCAAACAGCAGATCGTACTGCAGCGGATCAATCATCGTGATGCCCATACAGTAGGCGCATAGACTGCCCGCGCCCGAGCCACGCCCGGGGCCGACGGGGATGTCGTGGGTTTTTGCGTAATTCACATAATCCGCGACGATGAGGTAGTAGTCCGCATACCCCATACGGCGAATGACGTCGAGCTCGTATTCCAGCCGCTCGGTGACCGTCTTGTCAGGGGTGTCGCCGTAAAGGCGGCGCATCCCCTCGCGGCAGAGCTGCTCGAGATGGGCGTTGCTGTCGCCGTTCGGCGCGTCGAAGGCGGGGAGCTTTAATTCCCCGAAGGTAAACTCAACCTGACAACGGCGGGCAATGTCAGCGGTGTTCGCGAGCGCCTCGGGCGCCTCGGGGAACAGCGCCGCCATCTCGTCGCCTGATTTGAGATAAAATTCCTCGGTTTCAAAGGCGAGGGGGCTGGGCTCCTGCAACGTGGTGGCCGTCTGGATACAGCAGAGCACCCGCTGCATCAGCGCGTCGTCCTTGGTCAGATAATGGGCGTCGTTGGTGCAGACGAGCGGCAGTCCCGTCTCGCGAGCCAGACGCAGCAGCCCTGCATTGACCTCGGCCTGCTCATTCATTCCGTGATCCTGCATTTCGAGGTAGAAATGGTCCTTCCCGAACACGCGGGCGTACCATTCGGCTTGTCGCTTGGCGGCGGCGTAGTCGCCTTGCAACAGCGCTTGCGGAATTTCGCCGGCCAGACACGCGGATAGCGCGATAAGCCCCTCGTGGTGCTGTTCGAGCAACGCGTGGTCGACGCGCGGGCGCATATAAAAGCCCTCCGTCCAAGCGGCGGAGACCAGTTTCAGCAGATTTTGATAGCCTGTGTTGTTTTCGCACAGCAGGACAAGGTGGTGGTAGCGGCTGTCCGCGCCGTGTACCTTGTCGTGGCGGGAGCGGGGTGCGACGTACACCTCGCACCCGATGACAGGATGGATGCCCTGCGCCTTGGCTTCCTTATAGAAGTCGATGACGCCGTACATTGCGCCGTGGTCGGTGATGGCGATCGCCTCTTGTCCGAGCTCTTTTGCGCGCGCGACCATCGCCGGTATACGGCAAGCACCGTCCAGCAGGCTGTATTCACTATGTACGTGCAGATGAACAAACGGTTGCACAGACGGCACCTCCTTTCTGTTTTAAAAAGGCTGATTTTCGCTCATCCGTCGTTAAAATACGGTTTTTATGCCTTGGCTGACCAAAAATCCGCGCTTTTTAAAATGTACGATCACAACGGTCGCAGATACGGCTTATTTGTTCGAAAATTCGTCCGCAATAGCAAGCAGACGCTGTAAGCGGTGGTTAACACCGCTACGGCTGAGCGGCGGGTCGAGCGCCGCGCCGAGCTCGCGCAGGGACATATCGGGGTTTTCCACCCGTAATAGGGCTAGTTGTCGCAGTTCGGGGGTGAGCGAGTCGAGCGCACCCGCCGCCTGAATGCGGCGCACCGCGTCCGCGTGTACGCCCGCCGCGGCGACCGTCTTGTCGATGTTGGCGCTTTCGCAGTTTAAGCGGCGGTTGGTCTCGTTGCGGATGCTCTTGACCATCTTAACGCTCATCATCTCGAGCGCGCCGTGGGAGGCGCCGAGGTAGGTCAGGCAGTCCTCGATGCGCTCACTTTCTTTGAGATAGACGATGTAGGAGCCGTTACGGCTGACCATCTTGGCGGGGAAGCCCTCCTCACCGAGCAGGGCCAGCAGATCGCGGCTGAGATTGTAGTAGGGGACGCTGAATTCGAGGTGATAGTCCCGCTCGGGGTTGGTTACCGCACCGCAGGACAGAAACGCGCCGCGCAACAGAGCGCGGGCGCAGTGGTCGCAGTCGAGATTGGCGCGGTTGAGACGCACCGAAATATCGCTCGGGCTGTGTCCGAAGCGCTCGAGGATGGCCGTGCGCGTCGCTGCTTCGGGGAAAGCGTGGCTATGTAAGGTCGCGCGCCGTCGCAGGGTCTCCTCGACGGGCGGTGTAACACCGCACACCTTGGCGACTAAGAAGCTATATAGCCGTGCGACTGCCTCCTGTTCAGTCTGTAGGGAGATCTCGCGCCCGCTGAATGCGTGACCGAATTGCAGCATTCCGTATGCCTGTGCCGCACGGCAGCAGGGTTTGTCCGGCAGGATGTCGGTGAGCTCTAGTTTAACGTCGGATGAGAAAGACACGGTCACGCCTCCTTTGCCATAAAATCGTTCACGTAAGCGCTTACAAGCTTATTTCTTATCAATATCGCGGTGCTGGGTGGCGGCGCGGTAGCCGCTCTGTTCGATGTGCGCGGCGAGTTCGTTTGCGATGGTGACCGAGCGGTGCTTGCCGCCCGTGCAGCCGATCGCGACCACCAGACGGGTGCGCCCCTCCGCCGCGTACAGCGGCAGAAGATGGTCGAGCATCGCGGTTATACGGGAGAGAAACTCCCGCGTGTCTGCCGAACCGAGGACATAGTCGCGCACCTCGCTGTCCAGCCCTGTTTTATCTTTCAGTTCGGGGATATAGAAGGGGTTAGGAAAGCAGCGCACATCCAGCATCAGATCCGCCTCGGCGGGAAAGCCGTATTTGAACCCGAAGGACATACACTGCACCGTCATCACACCCGCCGATTCTTCCGTGAAGATGTCGGCGATCTGCGCCTTGAGCTGTCCCGCGCTCAGGTGGGTGGTGTCGATGCGATAGTCCGCGATCGCGGCGATAGGGGCAAGCAGAGCGCGCTCGCGCTCGAGTGCTTGCTCGATGCCGCCGTCTGCCTCCGCGAGGGGATGCTGGCGGCGGGTCTCTTTGTAGCGGTGACACAGCACCTCGTCGGCGCAGTCGAGGAAGAGGATGTGGGGGCTTTGGTCGGATTTCTGCAACGCCAGCACATTCTCCCGCAGATCCTCGAACATCTTGCCGCTGCGCACGTCCATCACCAGCGCGACCCGCTGAATGGCCTCACTGCTTTGGCTGCACAACTCAACAAATTTTTGTATGAGCATTGGCGGCATATTGTCGACACAGTAGTACCCGATGTCCTCGAGTGCCTTGACCGCCTGCGATTTCCCCGCACCGGACATACCGGTGACAATGATCAGTTCCATAGCATAACCCTCTAAAACTCGCCGACAAAGCGGACCTCCGGCTCGAGCCGAACCCCCGCCTTTTGCCAAATGATGGTTTGTACGTCCTCGCAGAGCTGACACAGCTCGCGGGCGGTGGCTTTGCCGCGGTTGACGACGAAGCCCGCGTGCTTTTCGCTGATCTGCGCGTCGCCGACGCGGTAGCCCTTAAGTCCCGCCTCTTGGATGAGAGCACCCGCGAAGTATCCCGTCGGGCGCTTGAAGAAGCTACCCGCGCTGGGGTATTCAAGCGGCTGCTTTTCTTGTCGCTTGGCGATGAGCTCGCGCATTGTGGCGGCGATGGCTTCGCGGTCTCCCACCGCCAAGGACAGCGTCACCCCGACGACGATGGGATGTTCATCCGCGGAATAGTCCATCAGCTTGCTGTGGCGGTAGCTGAGCGCGAGCTCCTCTGCCGTGAGTGAGAAGCGCTCGCCGTTGCGGGCAATGCAGTCGGCACTGACCACCACCTGCGCCATCTCGCCACCGTAGGCGCCCGCGTTCATATACACCGCGCCGCCGACCGTGCCGGGGATGCCGTAGGCGAACTCTAATCCCGTGAGACTGTTGTCGCGGGCAAAGAGGCACAGACGCTGTAGGGTCATCCCCGCGTCGCAGTGTAGTGTGGTGCCGTCGGTGAGCGTCACTCTCGCTGCTTTTGGGTCGAGGCGCAGCACCGCGCCGCGCATCCCGCGATCGCCGACGACGAGGTTAGAGCCGTTGCCTAGCCAGAAGAAGGGGATGCCCTCCCGATGACACTGTGCAATGAGCGCAGCAGCGGTGTCGGCATCGGGAATGGTGACGAGCACGTCCGCCGGTCCGCCGACGCGGAAGGTCGTGACCTGCGCCATCGGTGCGTTTTTGGTCACGGTGCAGCCTGCTACAAGGGCAGCCTCGATTAAATGATTGAGCGCCATAACGACACCGCCTTTCATAGATTATGGTTGTATCACACGCCCGCGTATGCGGCACCAATGATGCCGGCATCGTTGCCGAGCTCGGCAGCGATAAGGCGGGTCTTGCTTATGGTGGTTTGCGCAAATTGTTCCTTGGCGATCACTTCGCGTACAGGGGCAAGCAGGGTCTCCCCCTCGTGGCTGATACCGCCGCCGACACATAGCACCTCGGGTTGGAAGATGTTGACCATATTCGTCATCCCACAGGCGAGATAGCGGATATATTGCTCAACTACTTGCTTACCTGCTTGGTCGCCCGCACGCATCGCATCAAATGCGGTGCGGCCGTTAACGTTCGTACCGTTATCGGAAAGCTTCCACATTATGCTGCCTTTGTGCGCGTCCATTGCCTCTTTGGTTTGGCGGATGAGAGCCGTCGCAGAGGAGTATGCTTCCCAGCAGCCACGACGACCGCAGCTGCAGGGCTGGCCGTCGGCGACGATGACGGTATGCCCAAACTCGCCGCCCGCAAAATTGTGTCCTGAAAAGATTTTTCCGTCAACGATAGCCCCACCGCCAACGCCCGTGCCGAGGGTAATACACATTGAGTGGCTTGTGCCCCTTGATGCACCTGCCAGCATTTCACCATAAGCGGCAGCGTTGGCATCATTTTCGATGTGTACGGGCTTATCGAGAAGCTTTTGTAGTTTTTCTTGTAAGGGTTCATTGATAAATCCAAGATTAGCGGCACGCTCGACAACACCGGTTTCTGAGTTGCAGGTGCCGGGGCTGCCGACACCGACACCGTCGATGTCGTTCATGGTCAGTCCCGCTGTGCTCACCGCCTCAAGGCTGACACGCGCCATATCGGCGATGATCTCGTCCGCAGGGCGTGGGGTGTTGGTTTTGCATTTCGCAGTAGCGATGAGATGATAGTTTTCATCCACTACACCCACGACGATGTTGGTGCCGCCGAGGTCAATCCCGATTCGGTACATAGTGGCTTCCTCCTATGGATTACAGATACAGTATATGATATGCGGTATTTGATCAATATTTGCTCCAGTCGTCGGGCACGCCATCGGGCAGCCCCGTCTCCTCGGTCATTCCGAGCTTGTGCATCAGCTCGTTTGCAGCGTTGTAGCCCATCTTCTTCTGACGGTTTGACATCGCGGCGACCTCGATGATGATGGCGAGGTTACGTCCGGGCTTGACGGGTATGGTGATGGTGGGTACGTCGATTCCAAGGATATCCATTGTCTGGTTGCTGGTGCCCATACGGTCGTACACCTTTTCGTTGTCCCACGGCTCGAGCTGGATGGCGACGTCGATCTTTTCAGTGTTCTTGATCGAGCCGATACCGAAGATGCGGCGCACGTTAACGATACCGATGCCGCGCAGCTCGATGAAGTGGCGGATGTTGAGTGGTGCTGAGCCGACGAGCGTTTTCGCCGACACGCGGCGGATCTCCACCGCGTCGTCTGCGATGAGGCGGTGACCGCGCTTGAGTAGCTCGACCGCGGTTTCACTCTTACCGATGCCGCTGTCGCCAAGCAGAAGCACGCCTTCGCCGTAGACCTCAACGAGCACGCCGTGGCGGGTGACACGTGGAGCAAGCTCGACGTTCAAGTACGCAATGAGTGCCGCCATCAGTCCCGAGGTGGAATCCTTACTGCTCAGCAGCGGCACGCCGTGCTTTTGGCAACTCTCCAGCAGTTCGGGGAAGATTGGCAGGCTGCGGGTGACGATGATGGCAGGCGGGTTGGTGGATACCAGCTCCTCGATGTGCGTGGTACGCAGATCGTCGGGCAGATTCTCGAGAAAGCTGTTCTCGTTTTTACCCATCACCTGAATGCGGTCGCTGTCAAAGAAATCGAAATAGCCGCTCAGCGCGAGACCTGGACGGTTGACATCACTTGAGATGATCATCCGCTCCTCGGGCGGCGTCGGCATATAGACGCTTTCCAGCGCGGTTTCCTTTATGATCGCCGATAACGGCACGGTGTAGGTTTGCTTAGCCATAAACGTTCCTCCGCTCTTATTAGTATATATACTTAATTGTATCTTATCATAGATTAGGACAATTTGGAAGAGGAAATTCTTAAATTTGCAAGAAAAATGTCCCCGCTCATAACGAGTGGGGACAAAAGGGATTATGTGTAGCGGGTCTCCACCTGTACGATGGTGAAGAGACGCTCGTCGATCGCCTGCACGCGCTGTTCGATGACGGCGGGCAGGGTGTTTTTGTCGGGATAGTCGAAGGGGACGACGACGTCGAAAATGAGATTTACGTGGCTCGGTCCGCTGACGACGCGGAAGTCGTGCAGGGTGAGCCGCTCGTCGATAGCCGCGAGCTCACCGAGGGTCAGTTCCTTGAGCCGCAGGGTCTCGGGGTCGTCGGTGTCGACGGGGTCCATGTGGATGCAGGTGATGATGTTGAATTTCTCCAGCAGATCCCGCTCAATGCAGTCGATGGTGTCGTGGCTGTGCATCATATCGCGGTCTGCAGGCACCTCGGCGTGCAGGGACACAAAGACGCGTCCCGGTCCGTAGTCGTGCACCATCATATCGTGGATGCCGACCACGCCGTCGTAGGCCATAACGGTTTGCTCGATGTCGCGCACGAGCTGCTCGTCGGGCGCTTGCCCGAGCAGGGGGGAGACCGTCTCGCGGATGACCGAGAAGCCCGACCAGATGACGAACAGCGCCACCGCCAGACCGATGTAGCCGTCGAGAGCGAGATCGGTGAACAGCCCGATGAGGGTGCAGACGAGCACAAGTGAGGTGCAGATGACGTCGTTGCGGCTGTCGGTCGCGGCGGCGAGCAGAGCATCGGATTGGATCGCCTTGCCGATGCGGCGGCTGAACACCGCCATCCACAGCTTGACGCCGATCGCGGCGACGAGGATGAGGACGGTCAGCAGGCTGAACTCAGCCGCGACGGGGTGTAGGATCTTATCCACCGCGGAGGTCACGAGCTCAAAGCCCGCGAGGATGATAAGTACCGCAACCGCAAGGGCGGAGAGGTATTCCATCCGCCCGTGTCCGAAGGGATGGTCGCGGTCAGCGGGTGCGCTCGAGAGCTTAAACCCAACCAGCGTCACGACCACCGAGCCTGCGTCCGAGAGGTTGTTGAACGCGTCGGCGATGATCGCCAGACTGCCCGAGAGCAAGCCCGCGAGCAGTTTTATGCTAAAGAGAAGCAGGTTGCACACGAGCCCTGTGACACCCGCAAGCCGTCCGTAGGCATAGCGCACCTGCGGGCTGCGGGTATCCTCGTGGTGCCGGACAAAACGACGGATAAGCCGATCGGTCAGCATAGCGATTACAGCCTCCTGTTGTAGATGTTGTTGAGATACTGCGCCACGCCGTCCTGTTCGTTTGAGAGAATGACGGTGTCGGCGGCGTCCTTGGTCTGCTCGGTCGCGTTGGCGACGGCGCAGGCGAGATCCGCCACGCGGAACATCGAGAGATCGTTGGCGTTGTCACCGAAGACGACCAAACGGTCGGCGCGGATGCGCTCGCGCAGGCGTTCGAGGGCGCGTCCTTTGTCCGCGTCCTCGCGGCAGATCTCCACGAACCAGTTGTCCTCGTGATAGGTGTCTTTGTACAGCACCGTGCGGATGCCCGGGATGGCAGCGAGGTGTTCGGCGAGCAGCTTCTGCTGCGCTTCGGTGCCCTGGCAGCTAAAGAAGATCGCGGGGCTTTCCCGCAGCTGTCCGACCTTGTGGTAGAAGCGGTCGTAGCCGCGCCCTTGCGCGTCGACGCGTTTAATGAACGCTGCTTCCAGTGTATTCAGGGCGGTGTAGTAAATATGCACCTCGTTGCCGCGTCGGCGGTAGAGCTGGGGTGTACGCCCGAGCGCGTGGAATACGTCGAGCACGGCGGCAACCGTCGGTGCGGACATTTCACAGCACTGGACGATGCGTTTGCGGTAGAGGTCGTACAGCAGCACGCCGCCGAGGGCGATGATCGGCAGGCGGAAATGGATGCGGTCGAGCCCGATGATCTCGACACCGATCGTGCCGCGCGCGGTGGCGGCGGAGATCGGCATTCCGCGGCTGATGAGGCGGTTGAGCGTCTCGACCGTGTAGGGGGAGAGGGTGGCATCATCCCGCAGCAGCGTGCCGTCGAGATCGGTGGTGTACAGCGTGCGGCGTCCGCGCTCGATGGCGCGGAACACAAACTGGAAATAGGCTGTGCCGTAGTGATGGAAGGTGCGGTCGTGCAGTTTTTCGATCAGCTCTTCCGGCGTCGCCCAGCGCGCCTCGGCGACCTCCTCCTTTTGCAGGCGCAGGGTGGCGGGATCGATGTCGCGGTAGAGTAGCCAGATGTCGGTGAAGGAATTACGGCGCCGCATCCGCCCGCCGTAGACGAGGTCACCTGCCGCAGTGCGGATGCCGAGTTCTTCAAAGAGTTCGCGACGAGCGGCGCTCTCGCTGTCCTCTCCCACGATGGCACTGCCGCCCGTCGCGGCCCATAGTCCTGCCATTAGCCGCAGATGATCGGCGCGCCGCTGGATGAGGATGCGCCCTTTGGAGTCGACGATCCAGATGTGCTCGACGAGGTGATACTGCCCCGGCAGCAGCGGCTCACCGCGCACGATGATCTTGCCAGTGGGGTTGCCGTTCTCGTCAAGTAATTCCCATTTTTCCATAGCGGCTCTCCTTTCATAAAAGGGATATAACTTATTTATTTTACTATGTTTTACAGCGGTTGTCCAGTTATTTTCATAAAAACGCATAAAGCTGCCGAAATACGGCACACTAGCGGTAAAACGAGAGAGGTGCGAGAGTATGCAACTATCGGACAAGGAATATCAGCAGATGACAAAGAAGGCGTCACCGAATTCGCCGGTGTTGCTGGATTGTACGAAGGCGTTTTTGGTCGGTGGCTTTTTGTGTGCGCTCGGCGAGGTGATCTTTCAGCTTGTGCAGCGTGCGGGGCTAAGCGAGCAGGACGCCCGCTTGACGGTGTCGGTGAGTCTCATTTTCCTCGCGGTGGTGCTGACGGGCTTTCAGGTATTTGATAACATCGCCAAGCACGCGGGCGCAGGCACGCTTGTGCCGATCACAGGCTTTGCCAATTCCGTCGTTGCGCCCGCCATCGAGTTTAAGGCCGAAGGGTACGTTCTCGGCCTCGGCGCGAAGATGTTCATCATCGCGGGTCCGGTTTTGGTGTACGGCATCACCGCCGCAACGCTCTATGGGATCATTTATTGGATAATGCAGATGATATAACGAAAAGGCTTGACCTACTCGGTCAAGCCTCGATGCTTATTATAATTCTTTTCCACAATATTTACAATGAGTAACACCGTGTTCTAATCTCCCTAAACTTCTGTTACAATGCGGGCATTTCCACCATTTATTGTATAACACAAACCAAATAATTAATAACGGAATTATTATCGACAAAGCAATTTCTTTTGAAAAAACGCTACCGAGAATGGATGCTAAAAATATTAAAAGAATTACTGTAGCAAATAAAATTTTCTTTTTTTGATGTATATCCATAATATCCATAACCTCTTCAGATGAGTTTTTAATATCATACCACACCGCTGTTTCAATGTAAATATTTTTTTACTGTGTCCTAACTTGACAGCAGCAGAGGGCTACGTTCTCGGCCTCGGCGCGAAGATGTTCATCATCGCGGGTCCGGTTTTGGTGTTACGGCATCACCGCCGCAACGCTCTATGGGGTCATTTATTGGATTATCGGGCTGATTTGATCGTGTCCTTTCGACTTTTCTGTTGAACAATCCACCGTTTTGTGCTAGAATACCCCTATAAAGCACGAAACGGGGATGTTAAAATGAACGAATTCCTGCATTGGACGGCTTGGCGGATGGAGATGCCGGCGGCGTACGGCGCGTTCCATCTGTTGTCTACCGCGATTTTATTGGCGCTGACGATTTTTGCCGCTTGGCGGCTGCGTAACGCGAACGAGCGGCAAAACCGCATAGTGCTTGGTGCCGTGGGAGCGTTTTTGTTGCTAACAGAGGTTTATAAGATTGCCTTTCATATGGCGGTCAATCCGTACGACTGGAGTTTTTGGGGCGCGTTTCCGTTCCAGCTTTGCTCGGTGCCGATGTACTTGTGTGTTTTCTGTGCGCTGTGCCGCAACAAGCGGCTCAACGGTTGGCTGTACGAGTTTATGTTTGCGGTGAATATGTTCGGCGGTCTGATGTCTTTTATCGAGCCGAGCGGTATCCAACATACCTACATCACGCTGACCGTCCACGCTTACATGTGGCACATGGCACTGATTTTCGTCGGGCTGTATTTGTATTTCAGCCGCCGCGCGTGTATGCAGACGACCGGATACAAAAAAGCGGCTGCGGTATATCTCGGCTCTTGTGTTGTGGCGCAGGGCTTCAATCTGATTTTCGGTGATAAGATCAACTGCTTTTACATATCCCCGTATAAGCAAAGTCCGCTCGCGGTGTTTAAGGACATTTACGCATCCTGTGGGTGGGTCGTCAATATGCTGTTGCTGATATTGGCGCTGCTGTTGGCTTCCGCGGCGGTGTATTACATCGGCTATTATTTCCGCGTGAAAGCTGCCAAACGCAAAGAAAAAGAAACGGTTTCTGTATAAAAACAACAGGCGCAGTCGATTGACTGCGCCTGCTGTTTTTATGTAACGGAAGTAACGGGTTCGGGGGTGGGGCTTTTATTTATAGCAGCGTTTGCACGGTTCGAAGCCGAGTTGAACTGCTTTTTCCTTCGTTACTTGTGATGGATTGTTCATATTACTGCAACTCGCATTGCTGTGGTATTTCTTGCCGGATTGCGGAATCCATACCATCGCCGTTTGTACAGGGGGATTCGTTGTATTTGGGGTGGTTCTGATGACGGTCGTTGTGGCGGTTGTTGTCGTAGTGGTAGCGGTTGTTGTCGTAGTAGTTGTGGTCGTAGTGGTTGTCGTTGTTGTTATCGTCGTAGTTGTGGTTGCTTTTTCTGCCGTTGTCGAAGTTGTTATATTATCGACCGTGTTGTCGATAGGGGTTTCCATATCAACGCAGGCGGATAAGCAGCAACAGATGATTACCAGCACAAGAAACAGAGCAGTAAACCTTTTCATATTTAACCTCCTAAATTATAACCAAACAGTTATTGGATAAACTAATTATAGCGTGTTTGTGCTACGATGTCAATACTGAATGGTTATGGAGGTGGTGAGGTAGATGGATAACTATTATCCTCGATTGAAAGATTTGCGAGAGGACCACGACCTTTCTCAGCAGCAGGTAGCCGATTATCTGCAAATGAAGCAGCCGCAATACAGTCGCTATGAGCGTGGGTTGCGAGATGTACCGACGGATGTATTAATTCGTTTGGCTCGGTTATACAACACCTCGACCGATTATCTTCTCGGATTAACAAAAAATTCAGCGCCGCCAAGCAAATAACAGCCGCATTTCTAAACGGAAATGCGGCTGTTTGCATATTCTTCCTCTTTTGGGTGATGCTAACCCTGTTATTAATAAAGGGGGAGTTTTTATGCCGGAGAGACGGGGAGAGTACACCGTCAGCCTTTCCAACCGACCGACCGTGTTGAGTTATGCCGCTGTCGGCGGCAAAAAAGAGGGGCAGGGGCCACTCGGCAAGCAGTTCGATGCCATTTTTGAGGACACCCATTTGGGGGAAAAGACGTGGGAAAAGGCAGAGAGCGCCCTGCAAAAGGAGTCCCTCACCCGCGCATTGGACAAGGCAGGGCTGTCCCCGAGCCAGTTACAATATCTGTTCGCAGGCGACTTGCTCAATCAGAATATCGCGTCTACCTTTGGCCTGCGCGAGATGAATGTGCCGCTCATCGGGCAGTTCGGCGCCTGCTCGACGATGGGACAGACGATGGCGATGGCGGCGATTTTCGTCGATAGCGGCGCGGCGGACCTGTGCGGCGCGGTAACCTCGTCGCATTTCTGCACCGCCGAGCGGCAGTTCCGCTATCCGCTGGAATACGGCGGTCAGCGCCCGCCGACGAGCCAGTGGACTGCGACCGCCTCGGGCGCGGTGGTGGTCGGGCGCGCGGCGCGCGGGGTGCGGGTGAGCGACGTGTGCATCGGCCGCGTGCAGGATATGGGCGTCACGGATATGAACAATATGGGCAGCGCGATGGCGCCTGCCGCCGCGGACACGCTCGCGCATTTCTTTGCCGACACCGAAACGAAACCCAATGACTACGATATGATTGCCACGGGGGACTTGGGGCTGGTCGGCGCACGGCTGTGCCGCGAGCTGATGGAGCAGAAAGGGTATACCCTCGGAGATAACTATACCGATTGCGGACTGTTGCTGTTCGACCGCGACACGCAGGACGTGCACGCGGGCGGCTCGGGGTGCGGCTGCTCTGCCTCGGTGCTGTGCGCGCATCTGTTGCCGATGCTGCAGCGTGGAGAGTTGCGAAACTTGCTGTTCTGCCCGACGGGAGCGCTGATGTCCCCGACCTCGTCCCAGCAGGGTGAGAGCATTCCCGGCATCTGCCACGCGCTGCTTTTGGAATCCTGCCCGTAAATATTAAAATTTGTGAAATCAGCAGTTGATTATTCCTGTAAAATGCGGTAAAATAAGGATATTGTGCGGCGGTACGCTCGTACCGCCGTGATTTTTTCTGCTGTGGAGGGTATACCTTGGATACGACGGTTATGAAAGATACGGTGGTGACCACCGGCGGCACGCTGCAGGAGGAGATTCTGCGGCGGCGCACCTTTGCGATCATCTCCCACCCCGACGCGGGTAAGACCACGCTGACGGAGAAGTTCCTGCTGTACGGCGGCGCCATTCAGCAGGCGGGTATGGTCAAGGGCAAAAAGAACAATAAGCACGCGGTCTCCGACTGGATGGAGATTGAAAAGCAGCGCGGCATC
>CAJGCA010000039.1 GCA_904501705.1 Clostridiaceae bacterium
AAAATCACAGATTTTTGCCACCTCCCTCATCAGAGGGAGGCAAGTCATAAAAAAGTTTCATCTTCTCCTCTTTTTAAGATGTTATTTTCATCGCTAAAGCTTTTTTGAACCACGCGACTATCGCGTGGTTTTCGTTTACAAGAAAGGGCACAGCGCCAATGCGCTGTGCCCTTCAAGTTTATTTAATACAACCTTTGTCGAAACTCGGGTTAAATGCGTAAAAGTTCTTGCTGTTCAGTCTGTCGGTCAAGATTCGTAAACCTTCGCCAAAACGCTGGTAGTGAGCTATTTCGCGCTGACGCAGGAATTTTAAGGGCTCGAGTACGTCGGGATCATCCACGAGGCGAATGAGGTTGTCGTAGGTTGTGCGCGCTTTTTGCTCCGCAGCGAGATCTTCGTGCAGATCGGTGATCGGGTCGCCCTTCGATTGAAACATAGCAGTGTCGAACGTTTGGCCGGATGCCGCAACGGGATATACACCCGCAGTATGATCGACAAAATAGGGAGCAATGCCGCTTCGCTTAATCTCATCCTCAGTCATATTCTTCGTCAGTTGGTATACGATCGCGGATACCATTTCCAGGTGGGCGAGTTCTTCCGTTCCGATGTCCGTCAAGATCGCTTTTAGCTCGGGATAGGGCATCGCGTACCGCTGGCTGAGATAGCGAAGAGAGGCGCCAATTTCCCCGTCGGGACCACCGTACTGACTGATGATCAGGCGTGCCATGGCAGGGTTCGTGTTTTTGATGTTAACAGGATATTGTAGTTTTTTCTCATATTGCCACATGATTATCGCGCCCCCTTCGTATTATCCCACGGCCACGGATCGCTGACCCACTCGTCCCACGATCCCTCGACGTCAACCTTTGTCATTACCAATGTACCGTAATGCTGCTCATACGCATCAATGAGTTTGCACAGCTTCTCGCGATAGATGGCGCGAAGCTGCTGTGCTTGACGATCGTTCGGGTGCGAGTCCATAAACAACTCAAGATCATACAGCGCAAACTGGTACGCGTTAATGCGTTCGCGAAGCTCGTTGCAATTAATCACGACGGCATCGACCTCCTGCTGTAAAGGGCTTGAACAGTTCGGGGAACAACGTACCGTGACACAGGGCTACTTCCGGTTCATAGACTTCTTCCAGCTGCTGCCACGGCACGTACGCCATGGCGACAACCGGATCATCAGGGAACATAGATTTTTGCTTGTTCATAACACCGGCTCCTTTTCTAATGATTTCATCATTAACCAGTGTATGAGTTGTCCGAGGAAAGGTGCATACAAAAAGCCAACAGCCTTAACGCTGTTGGCTTTTTGTGGTGTCTTTTCGTTGCTTACGTGCAACAAATTTATCATACAATAGATACCCGCATATACTGACCGCCGCCGTGATGGCGTAAATGATGATCGCGGAGATGTAGCGTTCGTTCCCTAAAAATCCGCCGCACAGCGTGGAGGATAGTACGGACGGAATGCGCGCAACCAGCGAGATGATCAGAAACTCCGAGAGGCGGATGTTTGTCAGCCCTACGAAGTAGGTCAGCACGTCTTTTGGCGTGCCGGGGATGAAAAATAAGAGAAAAATCAGTCGCTTAAGCTTTTTTTCGCTGTTAATGAAGCGGAGCTCGTAAATCTTTTCACGGGAGATGAACATCTCGACCAGCGGCGTGCCGAATTTTTGGGTCAGCCAGAATATTAGAGAGGAGGACAGAGCAACGCCTGCCATACAGATCAGCGTGCCCTCGAAAGCGCCGTAGGCATAGCCGGCGCCGAGCTCGATTACCTCGCCGGGGATGAGCGCAATAACGACCTGCACACATTGCAGACCAAAAAGGATTAGCCTCCCGCGCCAACCGTAAGACTCCAGAAATGCGCGGAATTCCTCGGAGGATTGCATATAAGGGGAGAAGACCTTAATGAATAACCAAGATAACAGAGCAATAACGACAGCAAACGCGACAATGGATATCATCGAGAAAATTTTGCGGCGTTTCTGATATTGCGCGTCGTTTTTGTCATTCATTATCCTCACCTCACTCACAAATCTAGTATACCTTGTTTTTAAGAATTATTGTTAGTAAATTATGAATTCAACGTATGAAAAGGTCCCCGACAATCGTGCCGAGGACCTTTTGGTAGTTTACTTGTTCAGTGCGCGTTCCAGCCAGATGCTGCCGATGTCCATCGCATTGTACAGACCGATCTTTTCACTCTTTTTAATGATGCGGTCCTTCATACGAATGTCAGGATCGGTTGCCATTAACTGGATCTGGATCTTCTCCGCCATCGTCATATCGTTGGCATCCTTGGTGGAGAGAATCTGCATCATAATGACGTAGTCCTCCGCCATGCTGCCGTAATACAGCGTGTTGCCGGATCGCACCAGCGGGCGACCCTTATACATCAGAAAAGGGGTCGCGTCTTTCTTTGTTTCAGCCATTCTCGGGCCTCCTCAATTATTAAGATAAGAATTCACCAGCGCACGCATCAGCTCGTCGCGATCAAGGCGACGGATCAACGCTCTGGCATTGTTGTGAGTCGTGATGTATGTTGGATCCTCTGACAGCAGATAGCCGACCAACTGGTTGATCGGGTTGTAGCCTTTTTCGCGCAGAGCGTCATAAACAGTCGTCAGAATGACCTTCATTGCCTGCTCTTTATCGTCGCCAAGTGAAAACGTCATCGTTCTGTCCAGCATAGCATTCGCCTCCGTTTGCTTAATACTTAATATCAGTATCTATTATACCGCATAAAATTTGATTTTACAAGGGTTAAGAGCGAAGAATACAGTCATTTTCCCGTAATTTTTCGAAAATCTTATTCAAAGCGGGATCAATATCCTCGTCCGAGAGGGTGCGGTCGGGGGAGCGGAACTTAAGGCTGTACGCCACGCTCTTTTTACCAGCCTCGATCTGCGCGCCCTGATAGACGTCGAACAGCTGGATGCTGTCGAGGATCTTACCGCCCGCCTTGCGGATGATCTTCTCGATCTCCGCGACCGGCATATCCGTATTGCACAACAGAGCAAGATCGCGCTCAACAGCAGGGAAGCGGGGAAGAGCCTTATAAATCACACGAGGCGTCTCAATCGCGAACAGCGTCTGCAGATCGATCTCAGCGACGTAGGCGCGGGTTTCAATGCCGTAGTCGGCAGCCACATCGGGATGAACCTCGCCGAATACGGCCAATTTCTTATCGCCGATGCTCGCCGTTGCCTGACGACCGGGATGCAGATACGGCTCGTTTGCCGCAGTGTATTCCGCCTTGATGCCAAAGGAATCGAAGAGACTCTCGATAATCCCTTTAAGGGTGAAGAAGTCTTCGCTTGCGCCATAGATGCCGAGCGACAGGGTGGGGATCTCCAGCGGCTGCTCGGTCAGCGGAAGAGCTTGCGGCATAAAACGCTTGCTCGTCTCAAAGAAACGCACCGCGGGAATTTTACGGCTGTAGTTCGTCTGCAACACGGTCAGCATGCTGGTGATAAGCTGCGTGCGCATCGTGGAATATTCCTCACCGAGAGGATTGAGCAGCGTTACCGCCTGACGACGGGTGTCGTCAGCGGCAAGACGCAGACTGTCAACCGCTTTGCTGCTGATGAAGGAGTAGGTCGAGATTTCACGCATCTCACGGGCGATCAGCGTTCTCTTCACGCGATCGGTTTTGATACGCTCGGGGAGCTTTTTGCCACGGATGATGTCGCCACGCATCGGGGTGGATACGATATGCTCGCAACCGTAGATGCGCATCACCTCCTCGGACAGATCGGCGGCGCCCTCAATGTCATCGCGGTGCGAGGGAATATGACAGGTGAGTACATCGTCCGCAATGGTGGTGTCGATGTTCAGTAAATTGAGGATCTTTACAATCTGATCGTAGGGAACCTCGATGCCGAGTAGATCGTTTACGCGCTTGGCGGGGACAGTCAGCACACGGGGAGCGGGAAGACCGTCGTTGAGGTCGATCACGCCACCGACAACATCACCGGCATCCAGTTCTTCGATGAGCTGCAGGGCACGATTCATCGCGTATTCGACACCGATGATGTCAACGCCGCGCTCGTAGCGAGCGCTTGCTTCGGTACGCATACCTAATGTGCGCGCGGTACGACGAACATTGTCGCGGCGGAATTTAGCGCACTCAAAGAACAAGTCCTTGGTGTCCTCTTTGATCTCGCTGTTGAGACCGCCCATAATACCCGCGATGCAAGAGGGACCTTCGGCATCGGCGATGACCAGCATTTCATCTGTTAAGGTATGTGCCTTGTCATCCAAGGTTGTGATTTCTTCGCCGCTCTTCGCACGACGAACGATGATCTCCTTGCCGCGGATATCGCGCAGATCAAAGGCGTGCATCGGGTGCCCCGTCTCGAGTAGCACGTAGTTGGTAATATCCACGATGTTGTTGATCGGGCGCATCCCCGCCGCCTTGAGACACTGTTTCATCCAATCGGGGGATTCCTTGATGCGCAGATTCTTGACGATTCGTCCCATATAGCGCGGGCAAAGCTCGAAATCTTCCACGCTCACTTTGATATAATCGTGGAGATCCTCATTGTTTGTGGTGAATGCGGGGACGGGCTCGTGGAATTCCTTGCCGAGTGCAACTGCCGCCTCGCGCGCAACGCCCATCACGCAGTTGCAGTCGGGGCGGTTTGCAGTGATCTTAAAGTCGATGATGTAATCATCCAGACGAAGAACCTCGCGCATATCCGTGCCGGCAGCATAGGCATCATCCATGATCATAATGCCGTACACGTCGCAGCCGGGGAAGTCGCCCGCTTTGAGCCCAAGCTCTTCACCGGAGCAGAGCATACCGTTCGACGGCAGACCGCGCAGCTTGCCCTTCGTGATGTGCGTGCCGTTGGGGAGATAGGAATTGTGTAAAGCCGCAGGAATGGTCGCACCGACAAAGACGTTCTGTGCGCCCGTGATGATCTGTACGGGCTCAGCAGCGCCGATGTTCACCTGGCAGATCCACAAATGATCGGAATCGGGGTGTTTTTCCATCGATACGATTTTGCCGACAACGACGTTTTTCATCGTCTCGGACAGATCTTCGATGCTCTCGACCTCAAAGCCGCTGCGGATCATTTTCTCGCAGAGTTCCTCGACCGGAACATCGATGTCAACATACTTTTTGAGCCAGCTTAACGAGATATTCATAGCTATAGCCCTCCTTTATCGGTCGAACTGCTCGAGGAAGCGCAGATCGTTCTCGAACAGCAGACGAATATCGCTGATTTTATAACGGGTGGTGGTCAGGCGGTCAAGTCCGATGCCGAACGCAAAGCCCGAATACTCCTCGGGGTCGATGCCGCCCATCTCCAGAACACGGGGATGCACCATGCCGGCACCGAGGATCTCGATCCAGCCAGCGCCCTTGCACACACGGCAACCCTTGCCGCCGCAAGCGGAACAGGTGACGTCGACCTCAACGCTCGGTTCGGTGAAAGGGAAGAAGGAGGGGCGGAAACGGATCTGAGTATCCTCACCGTAGATCTCGTGCGCAAACTGCTCGAGAACGCCCTTGAGATCGCACATCGTCACGCCCTTGTCAATGACGAGACCCTCGATCTGATGGAACACAGGGGAGTGGGTCGCGTCGACCTCATCCGCGCGGTACACACGACCGGGGCAAATGACGCGGATGGGGGGCTTAGCCGTCTCCATCGTGCGTGCTTGCGCTGCAGAAGTCTGCGTGCGAAGCAGCAGATTATCGGTTAGATAGAAGGTATCCTGCATATCGCGAGCGGGGTGATCCTCCGGCACGTTGAGTGCCTGGAAGCAGTAGTAATCCGTCTCCACCTCGGGACCGTCGATGACGTCAAAACCCATCGACTGGAAGATGTCGATAATATCGTCGAGCACCACGTTGAGCGGGTGAAGACCACCGCTGGCAGTCTTTTTGCCGGGCATTGTGACGTCGAGTTTTTCCTTTGCAAGCTGTTCCTTTTGCAGAGCAGCCTGCACCGCTTGACTTTTCTCTGTGACGGCGTCCTCCAGCTCCTGACGAAGCTGATTGACCATCTGACCCATCACGGGACGCTCCTCGGCAGGGAGAGCACCCATTCCACGCAAAAGGCCCGTAACCGAGCCTTTTTTGCCCATATAACGCACGCGGAAGTCCTCTAATTCCTTGGGGGATTCCAGCGTTTTGAGTTCCTCCAACGCTTGCACGCGCAGACCCTCGAGTTGTTCCTTCATTTGTTTATCATCCTTCCGTTCGGTTGAATTTTGCAGAAAATAAAAAATGCCCTCATCCCACAATAGGGACGAAGACAGAATCTCCGCGGTACCACCCTGAATTTTTGCAAAAGCAAACACTTTTGTGATCGATAACGGGATCGGCCGTCCACACCTACTGAAACCAGCGTTTGTTGAGTGTGGCCGCTCACGAGTGAACTTCGGCATCGACGGTGCATAAAGCGCTTGCAGCCTTGGCGCTTCTCTCTGAAATGCTGATTCGGTGCGTACTCTCTCGATCACAGCGTTATTTAGTATTATAGCATTAATTTTTTAAATTGCAAGTGATTTTCTCACGAATAAGCAAAAAAGTTGTAATAAGGAATCGTTTAAGGGTTGAAATGCGAAAGTGAATTTGGTATAATTCGAAGGAAAAGGGAGTGTTACGATGAAAGTTACATTGATCACCCATACACCGATTCCGGAGAAGATTGTGGCTTCTTCGGCAAAATTATGCTATTCCGCCGCGACTATCGACACACTGATGGATGGTCTGACGGAAGAAAAATCCTCCGCATTTGTGGATATGCTGTCGGAGATCGGTCACGAGAGCCCGATCGAGCACGCCTCGTTCACCTTTGGAGTGGAGGGCGTTTCGCGTTCGTTGCTTGCACAGCTGACCCGTCATCGTATGGCGTCATACAGCGTGCAGAGCCAACGATATGTGCGCGAAAAGATGTTTGACTACGTCCTGCCGCCGGAAATCGAGGCTATCCCCGAGGCGGCGGCGGAATATCGCAAGGCCATGGAAGAGGATCAGGCGCACTATGACCGGTTGACGGCTATTTTGAAGGACAAGCACCTCAAAGAAATGCTGGACGCTGGTATGGACGAAAAGGAAGCCAACCGCGCCGCCGAAAAGAAAGCCATTGAGGATGCACGTTTCGTGTTGCCGAACGCCTGCGCGACAAAGCTCATTATGACGATGAACGCGCGTTCGCTGATGAATTTCTTCCACCACCGTTGCTGCAATCGCGCGCAGTGGGAGATCCGCGAGCTCGCCGAGGAGATGTATAAGCTTTGCATCGAAGCGGCGCCACATCTTTTCAGCAAGGCGGGACCGAAGTGCGTGCACGGCGCGTGCCCTGAGGGAAAAATGACCTGCGGAAAAGCCAAAGAGGTGCGCGAGCACTATGCGTCTTTGCGCCCGAACAAGGAGTAAGCTATGGGAAAACTAATGGTGATCGACGGCCTCGACGGATGCGGAAAGTCCACCCAGCTGAGTCTGCTGGATGAATATCTTTGCACCCGCGGTACAGCCTATAAGCAGATCAGTTTCCCTGACTACGATCAGCCGTCCTCGGCGCTGGTTAAGATGTATCTCGGCGGTGAACTCGGTGGTTCGGCGGCGGCGGTGAATGCCTATGCCGCGTCGTCGTTCTATGCAGTTGATCGCTATGCGAGCTATACCCGCTTTTGGCGAGAGGATTATGAGAACGGTACACCGATTGTTGCGGCGCGTTACGTTACCTCTAATGCGATCCATCAGATGACGAAATTGCCGCAGGAGGAATGGGGCACATTCCTTGAATGGCTCGAGGACTATGAGTACACCAAGCTCGGCCTACCAAAGCCCGATGCCGTGGTGTTTCTCGATATGCCGATCGAGGTATCGCAGCGCTTAATGGAACAGCGCTATGACGGCGACAATGAAAAGAAGGATATTCACGAACGCGATCTGTCGTATTTGTACCGTTGCCGTGAGGCGGCATTATATGCCGCCGAGAAGAAAGGTTGGCAAGTGCTGGCGTGCAGCGACGGAGAAGCGCCACGACCGATTGATGTCATACACAATCAATTGGTTACCGCTTTTGAGGATATGATGAAGCATGGCTGAATTGAACATTCATCGCATAAATGATGATCATTTGCGGCGGCTATTGCCGCTTTGGAGCGCAGCTTTCCCATATGATCCATCGGATTTTGCTCAGGGTTTTCTTACAAACCTGCCGCAGGACACCATCGCGTTGACGGGGGAGTGTGACGGCGATCTCGCCACAATGCTGTTTCTTCTGCCCGCTGAGGCGCGTTTTCGCGACGAGATCTATCCCGTGCGTTATCTTTATGCCGGGTGTACACACCCGCGGTATCGCGGGTGTGGATATTACCATGAATTAATGGCAGCCGCTGCTCGGGTCGTCGCGGCGATGGGGGAGAATGCAATTTATTTGCACCCTGCAGATGACAAGCTGACGGAGACCTATAAGCGTTTTGGGTACCGAGCGGGTATTTTTCGCGGTTCTTCTCCCGAAAATCGCCTACAAATGCCGATTGGTTATGCGTCGGAAGCTTATTTAGAAAAACGCCGTGCGCTTACTAAGCGCATCTCGGATAGAACTGTTTACTGGAACACGGATGATAGCATCACGAGGTTCTTTTTGACGGATGCCGTGGCACGCGGTGCCGAGATGCGTATGGATGACAACGGGTTGTGCCTGTCGCACAACGATATGGTGATTGAATCGATCAATGCCGATCTTTCACGAGAGGACAAGGATTACTGTTTGTGGCTGCCGATCGGGGATACGCCCCTGACGGCGTTAATGGAGCAATATGACGGTATTACCGGCCTTGTCGGAGATTAAGAAAAGGAGGGATCTCGTATGGTGTATTTGTTTTTAGCCGATGGTTTTGAAGAAGTCGAAGCATTGACTCCGCTCGATATGCTGCGCCGTGCGCAGATCTCCGTTGCCACCGTTGGAATCGGCGGCGAGTATATTCGCGGTACGCACGATATTGTTGTCAAGGCTGATCTCGCATCGTCGGACGTTATTTTGGACGATATGACGGCTGTGATCTTACCGGGCGGTATGCCCGGTACGTTGAATCTTGAAAAATCCGACGATGTTCAGCGCGCAATTGCCTATGCGCTAGAACACGAGCTCACGGTTGCGGCCATCTGCGCAGCGCCGTCGATATTGGGTCATAAAGGATACCTCAATGGCCGAAAAGCGACCTGTTTTCCGGGCTTTGAGGACGCGCTCGTTGGTGCGATCATGCAAAATGACCCTCTTGTGTGGGATGGTAACGTTTTGACCGCCAAGGGCGCGGGTGTTGCGCTGGACTTTGCCCTCGCGTTGGTGGCGCACCTGGCAAACGCAGAATTATCTGCAGAAATACGAGGTGCAATACAATGTCGCTGACAGATATTCGTCCGATTAAAGCGGCATTAAGGGAGAAATACCGCAACGTTCGCACCTCAATGACCGCAGAAGAGAAAATAACCTATGATACGGCAATCGCGCAGCGCGTTCGCCAACTTTGGCAGTATGAGAAGAACGACACGCTGTTAGTGTATGTGTCCACAGCGATCGAGGTGGACACACGTCAAATTATTCTGCAGGCGTTAGAAGATGGAAAACGGGTTGCTGTGCCGCGGTGTGTTAGCGGTACGCGCAATATGGAGTTTTTCTACATTCGCTCATTGGATGATCTGGCACCCGGTTCATTCGGCGTCCTTGAACCAGTTCCCGAAAAGACTGAATTGATGACGGATTTTTCACGCGGTCTGTGTATTGTTCCGGCATTCAGCTATGACTGGTCGGGCTTCCGCTTAGGGTATGGCAAGGGGTATTACGATCGCTTTTTATCCCGATTTGAGGGGAATATTATAGGAATCTGCTACAGCAGTTGTGTGCAACGAAGCTTACCACACGGGCGATACGATCGTCCGGTAGAGCTGTTGGTAACAGAGAACTATTTACGTCGTACAACAAATCGCGCTAGAAGGGGGAATTGGTGATGGAAAAAGAGCATACGCAAATCGACGACATCTTGAAGGATATTGAATCCAGAAAGAACGTCGACGACCTTCAAAACGCGACAATTTCCGAAGAACCTGCCGAGGATCTCCTGGAAGATGCACGCAAAAAGCGCGAGCAGCAAATCAAAAGCTTCTCTTTGGAATTGGATGTGGACGACATCATAGCGGATGTTGATCCGTCGACTGAAGAATCTACCGACGTGCGTGAAGCGACTGCCCCCGAGGAAAATATCCCTGCTGTGGAAAGCCCCTCTGTAGAATTAAGCGAAGAAAAGCCCAAAAAGAAAAACAAACGCTTAGGTCGCGCATTATATGCCTTATTTGTTGCGACGCTTTCGGTCGTGATTGCGGTTGTCGGTATCCTGTATTTCTTCGATGCCAGCGGAATGACTGGCGATGAGCAACTGGTGGACGTTGAAATCCCGCAAGGTGCCTACACACAGCAAATCGCCACGCTTCTGGAGGAGAAAGGTCTCATTAATAATGCCTTGTTCTTCCGCGTGTACGCTAAGCTGACAAAGGCGGATGGTCTGTGGCAGGTAGGCACCTTTATGCTCTCATCGGATATGGGTTACTCCGGTTTAGTTGAGGAACTGCAAACCTCCACACCGCGGGCGAACGTTAACGTAACCATCCCCGAGGGCTATACTGTTGAGGAAATTGCCCGTTTACTGGCAGAAAAAGAGGTCTGTGAGGAGGCCGATTTTTACAACGCTGTCGTTAACGGCGAGTTCGATTACGACTTTGTTAAGGCAATCCCGACGGCTGCCGATGGGGAAGAGCACGCAGGACGCATTTACCGCTTGGAGGGCTATCTTTTCCCCGATACATACAATTTTTACGTTGGCAGCACGGGCGAGATGGTCGTCGATAGAATGTTGAGCAATTTCAACACGAAGCTTACCTCGGAGATCCGTCAGAAAATCTCCGACAAAGGCTGGACGATTGATGAGGCGATCATATTCGCCTCGGTCATTCAAGGCGAGGCGGGACTCCCCGAGGATATGCTTGGCGTTTCTCGGGTACTGAGCAACCGTATGCAGCCGAATTCGGGGTTTCCTAAGCTCCAGTGCGACTCCACTCGTGACTATATCAATGAGATTCTTCCGAGCATTTCAGGTGTACAGGTCACAACGAGTCCTTATGACACCTATGTGCGTGACGGTTTGCCCGTCGGCGCGATTAATAATCCCGGTATGATGGCCATTGAGGCAGCACTTAACCCTTCGGATGCTGCAGAATACGCCAATTGCTATTATTTTGCCACGGATTATGATACGGGGATTACGTATTTCTCTAAAACCTATTCTCAGCACGTGGCAATCTGCCGAAAATATAAGATTGGTATGTACGGATAAGAAAAAGACCGGAGATTATCTCCGGCTTTTTCTCTGTATTGGGAGGCTATAGAATGAATCAATCCTTAATTCCGGAGGTGCTTTCACCCGCCGGCGATATGGAACGGCTGGATGCAGCGCTCAATTTTGGCGCTGACGCCGTTTATCTTGCGGGTGAGAAATTTGGCATGCGCGCCGCCAGCGCGAACTTCTCGTATGATGAACTGGCCGTTGCTGTAAAGAAAACGCACGCTCTGGGCAAAAAGTTATACGTAACCTGCAACATCCTTCCGCGCAACAAGGATCTTGTGGAGCTGCCGGAGTATTTTTCTCATCTTGACGCCATCGGCGTTGACGCTCTGATCATCAGCGATTTCGGCGCGATGGGTATCGCGAAGAAATACGCTCCACACTGTGCGTTGCACATATCCACCCAGTTCGGTGTAGTGAACCACGCGGCTGCTTCGTTTTTATATAATTTGGGCGCAAGCCGTGTTGTGTTGGCGCGTGAGCTTTCTATGGAAGAGATCCGGGAAATTCGAGCCAATACACCAAAGGAATTGGAGCTTGAAGCGTTTGTTCACGGTGCGATCTGTATGTCGTTCTCCGGCCGATGTGTGATCTCCAACTATCTTACAGGACGCGATGCCAACCACGGAGAATGCGCGCAACCGTGCCGCTGGAAATACAGCATTGTTGAGGAGACGCGTCCCGATCAGCCGATGACGCTGCAAGAGGACGCCGACGGCTCGTATCTGTTCAATGCAAACGATATGAATATGATTGAACATATCGCGGAGCTTGCGCAGTCAGGCGTGGCCTCATTGAAAATTGAAGGACGCGCCAAATCCGCCTACTATACTGCCGTCACCGCTAACGCTTACCGCCGTGCAGTAGACGGATATGTTGCATCAGGCTTTTCCTCGGACTATAAGCCTGAGGAATGGATCGTTGAAGAACTAAATAAAATCAGTCACCGTCCATACGGAACGGGATTTTATTATGGTATGCCTTCCCAATATCATCAAGCGGGCGGATATATTCGCTCGTACGAGGTTGCCGCTGTAGTGAAAAGTTGGCAGGATGGCTGGCTCAAACTCAGTCAGCGTAATCGATTTTTCGCCGGTGATACTCTTGATGTGCTCTCGCCTGGTGAAAAGCCCTACGCCTTTACGGTGAAATACATGGAAAACGAAGAGCGATTACCAATATCCTCAGCGCCACACCCGACAATGACCGTTTGGGTGCCTTGTGAACAGCCGATGAAACAAGGAACGTTATTCCGCTTTAAGAAATAATTCATATGAATATTTTTCCTCGATAGGACGCATACTGCCCATAGAAGGGATGGGGTGGTGTGTGCAAGAAAGTATGGATCGTATATTCGCTGGTTGCGATATTGCTTGGTGGCATTGCGGTGCGTTTAGGTTATATCGCACGCAGCCAACCTGCACGGGTGACTTCTTCGCAGAATCGCTGGACAGTTACTGTGGCCGATACGCGCGGAACGATTTATGACACCAACCTATTACCGTTGGTCAACGAAACGCACGAATACCGCGCTGCGTTGATTCCTTCCGAGCGCCTGTTAAAGCACGTAGGCGACGCGACTACAACTCAACGTTTGGAGGAGCTGCGCAATCAACTGGCAAAGGGCGTTCCTGCAACGGTCAGATTGACTAAGTCGGTCGGATTTGCGGAAGGTATGCAGCTATTTAGCGTGCCGGTTCGCTATTCTGAGCGTCTATTAGCGCCGCATATTCTTGGATATCTTGATGCCGGCGGTACTAGCGGATTGACCGGAATCGAGGCCGCTTTCAATGAATTGTTAGAACAATACAGTGGACATGCATCAGCATCCTTCGGTGTGGATGGTCGCGGCGGCTTATTGTACGGCGTTTCCCCGGAAAGCGTCGACACAACCGATAACTCGGTTGGCGGTGTAGTCTTAACGCTGGATAAGGACCTGCAAGCAATTACCGAAGATATTGCGTCGAAGTATTTAACAAAGGGCGCCGTCGTTGTCACGCAGCCGTATAGCGGTGAAATACTGGCTTTGGCCAGCTTTCCGAGTTTCCAGCCACAAACGATAGCGCAAAGCATCAGCGAGGATAACGGTGCATTGCTCAATCGTGCGTTATCGCTATATGATTGCGGGTCGGTATTCAAGATCATCACAACCGCTGCAGCGCTGGAATGCGGTATTTCTGTGCAGAAAACCTTTGCGTGTGATGGGTATCTCGAGGTCGATGGCACAAGGTTTCATTGTCACAACCGTCTGGGACACGGAATGTTGGATATGTCCGAGGCATTTGCGCAGTCCTGCAATCTCTATTACATTCAGCTTGCGCAATTGATTGGTGCGGATGCTTTGCTGAATATGTCCGAGAAGTTTGGACTGGACGAGAGCACTGCCTTGGCGGACAGCTTATCAGCACCGGCCGCTTTGCTGCCAGATATTTCTATGATCCGTTCTTCGCGCGCCGCGTTGGCTAATTTGTCCTTCGGTCAAGGGTATTTAATGGCCTCTCCGCTTCATTATTCGCAAATTATCAATACGATTATCAATAACGGTGTTATGCCATCGCTCACTTTGATAAAAGGGTTTTTGGATGAACATCGCAGCTACACGAGCGCAGAAAAGGGGAGTAGTCAAGAAGTGATTTCCCTAACGACAGCCGTTATTTTGAGAGAAATGATGGTAAAAACCGTGACAAGTGGCACCGGCCAAGCTGCTGCACCAAATTCGTGTTCCGCAGCAGGGAAGACGGGGACCGCAGAAACCGGACAGCTTATTGATGGCAATCGTGTCGTGCAAAGCTGGTTTGTTGGCTATTTTCCGGCTGAATCGCCCCGTTATGCGGTTTGTGTTCTTGCAGAAGACTCTACTGGCACAAACGCCAAGGCGACCGAAGTTTTTAACGCATTAGCTGAAGAGATCTTTAATCAAGCAAAATAGCGAGAGATCCCAACCTAAAATGGTTGGGATCTCTCGCTTATTCATCATCTTTTTTATTTTTATTTTCTACTTTAGCCAGTGGTGATGCTGCCGCCGCTCTCTTCAGTTGCTCTGTCGAGGTGTGTGTGTAGATCTCCGTTGTACCGAGATTCTTATGTCCCAGAATCTCTTTTAGAACCAGTACATCAACGCCGCCTTGCTGATACATTAATGTGGCCGCTGTATGTCGAAGCTTATGCGCAGAATACTCTTCAGCGCCGCTGACTTGCTTTAAGTAACTTTTTACAATATAATGCACCCCTTGCAGGCTGATGCGATCCTTCGTATGTCCGTAAAACAGGGCTTTTTTGTCCTTAGTTCCTTCAATCGGGCGCTTGGGTAGATACGCCGAAAGTGCCTTTTGACACGCCTCGTTCAAATAAACCGTTCGTTCTTTATTGCCTTTACCGATTACGCGCAGGCTGTTGTCGCTGCGCACGTCGGACAAATTTAAACCGGCTAATTCCGCTCGCCGAAGCCCGCAATTCAGCAATAAGGTGAGTATGCAATAGTCTCTTTCTGCGTATTTACCATTACTTGCCAAAGAAAGCAATTCCAGTGATTGATCCAGCGTCAGGTATTGCGGCATCCGAGAAGGCAACTTAGGTAAACTTAAGTTTTTCGCAGGATTATCATTAATTTGATGGGTGATGTCTGAGAGATAATAGAAAAAACGACGCAATGACGAAACCTTGCGAGCGCGCGTAACATTAGAATTTCCGCGATCACTTTTAGTGTAATTCATAAACTCAAAAAGATCGTTTAATGTCACTGTGCGAAGCAACTCTAAATCAACCAACCGAATATCCGGCTGGGAGTCAGGAGATTCATCAACAATAGAGCGTTGAATCAAAAGGAAGCGAAAGAATGTGCGAAGATCAATAAAGTAACCGTTCACAGTATTTTCGGAACGACCTTTGATCGTTTCCATATAGCCGAGATAATCCCGAAGCACGTCGGGGCACTCAGCCAAATAGGCTCTATTCAATCAAATCAACGCCTTTCTAATATAATATTCGCCCAAGCCCTTCCCTAAACTATATTAAATATTAATTTAGTATAGTTATGTTAATTTTTCGGGCAGTAGAGGAAATTGCGTCCTCCCCGTCTTGTGTTCTATTAATTGAATAAATACCCGCGTTCGAGCATCGACTGAGCCGCCAGTAAGACACCGATCTTACCGC
>CAJGCA010000040.1 GCA_904501705.1 Clostridiaceae bacterium
CCCTCTGATGAGGGAGGTGGCGAAAATCTGTGATTTTTGACGGAGGGAGAGAAAAGGAGAGCGATATTTATACTTGTCTATCTCTCCCTCAGTCCTCGCAGACGCTCGGACAGCTCCCTCGTCAGAGGGAGCCAAGGCGGGAATTCGACCCATTTATGGGTGGCTAGTAATCTATGCGTGGCTGGCAGGCCAACAAAAAGCGCACTTGTGCGCAGCCAATAGTATTAGGGCTATGCCCGAAAATGAAATACCCCCCGCTATGCGGGGGGATTATTATTTGTTGCCTCGTTTATCTGTGAAGGTTGATCGAAAAACCACTTGACGAACGTGAGAATATTGTGTACTATTAAAAGGAATGGATGAGTATGTCTGTTTTAGAGTATTCTACGCCAAATATCGCGATAGAATCCCTTTTTACTATTGGGATGAAGGAGTGTTTATATGAAGCGCTTTGGTGTAATCCTTTTATGCTTATTGTTGGCTGTGTCTCTTTGCGCGTGCATCAAACAGCCAAGCGAGTCGGTTGTTTCCACGCCGGTGTCGGATGCCAGCGGTGAAGGTGACGGTCAGAGCACCACATCCTCGACTACGTCGATCGGGGCACTTGTTGTGACGGACACACAGGGTACGGTTGTGATCAATCCCGATGGGAAACCGGTAACGACCCATGTGACTGCTCTGCCGACCACCTTCCGTCCCGTGACCGATCCGAGTGGTAGCACCGTAACCGAAGCGGATGGCGCGGGCAAAACGGAAATTGTGGTGCTGCCGCACATCACGGTATGGACCGATGCCGAGGGCACGACCCACACCTCACATGTGACGGAGCATACGATTACGACTACCACCTCGACAACCTCGACCACCTCCTCCACGACGGTGTCGACCACCTCGACAACGAAGCCGACGCAACAGGAGGTTGCAGATTCGATCAGCCTTCCAGCAGAGGGCTATTCTCCCGACAATCGCATTAAGCTCGGTACGGTTTCTCTCTCGGGCAATACGGTGACGATGGTGATCAAGAACAATTCGGCGGTATGGGAGACCGAGGACGGCAAGTCCTATTTCGAATATACTTGCTATGATAAGAGAAACGCTATTTTGTCGGTCGGGAAGATTGATTTCGGATACATTCCCGTGAAATCCAGCAAGACGTGTTCCTTTGAGATTCCGGAAAACACCGTTATGGTGGTGCTGACGGATTTCAAGGCAGAGTATTGGTCTAAGCCGGAATAAGAGGCGTAAAAGTTAATCGGAAGCCGAGGGCGTTTCTCCGCCCTCGGCTTTCTTTGCGCAAAAAGAAGCTAAGGGATGAAAATGGATAAAAACCGCAACAAAAACGGATATCGGTTTCCCTGAAGAACCGGACCACTGGATGTATCGGATGGATGACGGGTTGATCCTACGCAAGGTATCGTACGATATTCCCGGTGGCGGAGATAAGGTAAGATCACCGTGCAGTAACATCTTTCGCCCCCTTTCCCTGACAGGTACGTCCCCCGTCCTGCCGGGGAATTTCATATGTAAATCGGGCTTGCAATTTTCCGTATAGAGGGCTATAATAATACGGATATGATATAGATATGAGGAAGATTGAATGAAACGGATGTCTGCCCGCACCTTGCGCGGGAATTTACTGCTATTACTGACGGCGCTTATCTGGGGTGTCGCGTTCGTCGCGCAGAAGAGCGGCGGTGCGGGGCTCGGCGCGTTTACCATCATAGGGTTGCGCTCACTTATCGGCTCGGCGGGGCTGATGCTTGTCATCCCGTTGCTGGATAAGCTGGGCCTCAGCCGCAAGTCGGACAGTCCCGCACAGCGTAGGACGCTGTGGCGCGGCGGTATTCTGTGCGGGCTCGCAATGTTTGCTGCGACCAACCTGCAGCAGCTCGGTTTGCAAGGAGAGGGTATCTCCGAGGGCAAGGCGGCGTTCATTACCGCGCTTTACATTGTGCTCGTGCCGATCTTGGGGCTGTTTTTGCACCGTCGTGCGACTGTTCTCAACTGGCTTGGCGTTGCACTCGCTGCGGTAGGTCTGTATCTTTTGTGCGCGATGGGCGAGACGGGCTTCGGGGTGAGCGATATTCTGCTGTTGCTGTGCGCCTTGATGTTCTCGGTGCAGATTATGATTGTTGACCGCTTTTCTCCGAAGGTGGACGGCGTGCGATTGAGCTGTATTCAGTTCCTCGTTGTGGGAATACTGAATTTGCCGCTGATGTTTTTGCTTGAGACGCCGAGCTGGGCAGGCGTGCAGAATCATCTGGGCGAGTTGCTGTATTTGGGCTTACTGTCCAGCGGTGTTGCCTACACTCTGCAAATTATCGCGCAGAAGGACACCGAGCCGACGACCGCTTCCCTGCTGATGAGTTTAGAATCGGTGTTTGGTGCACTGGCGGGTTGGCTGCTCGCGGGACACGCGATGGGCGGCTATGAGATCCTCGGGTGCGTGCTGATGTTTACCGCTATTGTGTTGGCGCAACTGCCTGCATCAACCTTGCCGAAAAGGAGAGAGAAGAATGCAGTTTGAGGGCATTCGGTCAGATGGCTTATATCTGCTCGCGGAGAACCGCTTTAACGACAGTAAGGCGTTTTATGAGGAGCATAAACCTGCCATTTGGCGCGGAGTGGTCGAGCCGCTCAAACATCTCGTTGCGGATATGACCCCTGCGATGCTGACGATCGACCCCTTGATGGGCGGCAATATCAGCCGCGTGCGGCGGGACAATCGCTACACGAAGGACAAGTCGATGTACCGTGAGAATATGTGGATCGTGTTTATGCGGGACAAGCGTGCGTGGGACTGGTGCGTCCCTGCGTTTTATATGGATTTTTCGCTGAATGGCGTGGAGCGGGGCATGGGCTTCTACGGCGCCACCCCCGCGATCGTGAAAGCCTTACGCCGTCGCGCCGAAGCGGACCCTGAGCGGGTCATCAAGGCAATCCGCAAGGCGCAGCGTGCGGGTTTTGTGCTCGAGGGCAATCCGTATGCCCGCCCGCGCAGTACCCCTGAGACTCCGAAGGAGCTGCGCCCGTTGTACGATTGTCGCAGCGTGGGACTCGGACGGATGGAAGCTCCCGATTTTGTCGCGGATGCCACGCTTCCCAACAAGCTGCTCAAAGGCTTTGCCGCTTGCGCACCGCTGTATCAGATTTTCGTCGAAGCGATGGAAGAAAATGCAGGATTGAGAGATGATTATGATGTTAAATAATATTAAGGCCCAGGCCGCCGCGGCGGTGACCGAGCTTATTGAGATCGCGCATCTGGAGGCGGGGGATATTCTGGTGATCGGCTGCTCGTCGAGCGAGGTGCTTGGGGAGAAGATCGGCACCGCGTCCAGCATGGACGCGGCGGGCGCGATTCTTGACGGCATTTGGCCGATTTTGCAAGAAAAGGGGATTTTCCTCGCGGCGCAGTGCTGCGAACATCTCAACCGCGCGATCGTGATCGAAGCCGCTGCCGCCAAGGCGCGTGGCTACGAGGCGGTGAACGTTTTGCCGCAGCCGAAGGCGGGCGGCTCGTTTGCCACGACGGCGTGGCAGCGGATGGAGAACCCCGTCGCGGTGGAGGAAATCCGCGCGGACGCGGGGCTGGACATCGGCGGTACGCTCATCGGTATGCACCTAAAGCGCGTTGCCGTTCCCGTGCGGCTGTCGGTCGATACGATCGGCGAAGCGCGTCTGTTGAGTGCCCGCACCCGCCCAAAATTTATCGGCGGCAGTCGGGCGCACTACGATGAGAATCAATTATAATACAAGGGAAGAAGGATTACTATGAGCGAATGCACACACAACTGCAGTACCTGCAGTTCCAAATGTTCCGAGCAGGATCTGCGTGAACAGTTAAACCAGTACAGCCAGATTAAGAAGGTGGTCGCTGTCAGCAGCGGTAAGGGCGGCGTCGGTAAATCCTCCGTCACCGCGATGCTCGCCGTGATGATGGCGCGCCGCGGCTATAAGGTCGGCATCCTTGATGCCGACATCACCGGCCCGTCCATCCCCAAGGCGTTCGGCATCACCCGCAAGGCGCGCGGCAACGAGCTTGGCATCATTCCCGAGGAGGGGCATATGAACATCAAGGTGATGTCCATCAACCTCCTGCTCGAGGACGATACCCAGCCTGTCGTGTGGCGCGGTCCCGTCGTCGCGGGTGCGGTCAAGCAGTTCTGGACGGACGTCGTGTGGGGCGAGCTGGATGTGCTATTCATTGATATGCCGCCCGGAACGGGTGACATTCCGCTGACGGTGTATCAGAGCATCGCTCTCGACGGCAACGTCATCGTTACCACCCCGCAGTCGCTGGTGCAGATGGTGGTTGCCAAGGCGCAGAAGATGGCGGGGATGCTCAATGTGCCGATTCTCGGCTTCGTGGAGAATATGAGTAGTGTCAAGTGCCCCGACTGCGGCAAGATCATCCCGCTGTTCGGCGACGGCAAGGCGCTCGACAAGGCCGCCGAGGAACTCGGCGTGCCCGTGCTCGCCCGGCTGCCGATGGATGCGCAGATCGCCGCCTTGTGTGATGCGGGCGAGATCGAGCGGGTCGTCTGCGACGAGCTCGCGGGCGCAGTCGATGCGGTGGAAGCACTGCTGAAATAAGAAATATACACGCTGCCGATGAATGTTTGTCGGCAGCGTTTTTTTGCGTAAAAAAGACTGGATTTTTTTGTGTATATACAGTACAATAGTAAGGAATACACACGAAGGATGGGGTAGTTATGTCACGATTGCTCGCGATCGACGGCAACAGCATTGTGAATCGAGCGTTCTATGGCGTGAAGGCGCTAACCACCAAAGATGGTCGCTATACCAACGCGATTGTGGGTTTTCTCAATATTCTCGCGCGTCTGCGGGAGCAAACGCAGGCGGATCATATCGCGGTGGCATTCGACGTGCACGCGCCGACCTTCCGTCACGCGATGTACGATGCCTATAAGGCGGGACGCAAGGGGATGCCCGACGAATTGCGCGAGCAGATGCAGCCGCTTAAGGACATCCTGCGCGCGATGGGTTTGACCCTCGTCGAGCAGGCGGGCTACGAGGCGGACGACATCCTCGGCACGCTGTCGCGTGCGGCGGCGAATGCGGGGGATGAGTGCTTCGTCGCGACGGGCGACCGCGATTCGTTGCAGCTCGTCGGCGAGCGGGTGACGGTGCTGCTCGCCACCACCAAAATGGGCCACCCCGAGACGGTGGTGTTCGACCCTGTCGCGATTAAAGAGAAATACGGGCTGACCCCCGAACAGCTGATCGATCTGAAAGCGCTGCAGGGGGACACCAGCGACAATATTCCCGGTGTACCCGGCGTCGGGGAGAAGACCGCGCTCGATCTGATGCAGCGGTTTGGTGCGCTGGACGCGATCTACGACGACCTGGACACGCTGGACATTCGTGACAGCCTGCGAGCGAAGCTCGCCGTTGGGCGCGAAAGCGCTTACATTAGCAAAAAACTCGGCACCATCTGCCGTGAAGCTCCCATCGACACCGACAAGGCGCACTACGCGGTCGGGGAGATGCAGCGCGTTAAATTGGCGCGCCTGTTACAAGGTTTAGAACTGTTCAAATGGATGGAAAAGCTGGGCTTGACCGACGAGCCGATCCCTGTCGCACAGGCGGCGGTGGAGCTGCCCGCCCTCGCGGTGGAAGGTAACGAGGCGGCGGGAGAGATCGCCGCCATCGCCCGCAAAACGGGTAAGCTCGACGTCCTTGCGCAGGTAGAGGGCGATGAGATCGTCGTCCTCGCGGTCGGCGTTGAGGGGCGACTCGCCCGCGTTGATCGCCTGACCTTCGATTTCGAGGATCTGATCGACCTGCTGGCCGATCCGACTATTAAAAAACGCACGCACGATAGCAAACCGCTGTTCGCGGCTCTGCTTGCGCAGGGGCTAACTCCCGCGGGCTTTACACTGGATACCGCGCTCGCGGCGTATCTGCTCAACCCGCTTTCTTCCGATTATTCGCTGCCGCGGCTGATGCAGGAATACGCCATCCCCGTGCCGTCAGACGAGCCGCTCGTCGGCTTTGCCCTGCTCGCCGATCGGCTCGCGCAGCAGATCGAGGCACAGGGAATGACCGCTCTGCTCACCGAGGTCGAACAACCACTCGCCGAGGTGCTTGCCTCGATGGAGAATATCGGCTGCTATGTCGATCGCGAGGGTATTGCCTCTTTTGGGCGGGAGCTGACCGCCCGCATCGCGACCCTTCAGAGCGACATCTGGCAGGCGGTGGGGTATGAATTCAACCTCAACTCTCCCAAACAGCTCGGCAAGGCATTGTTTGAGGATCTCGGTCTGCCCGCAGGTAAAAAGACCAAATCGGGCTATTCCACCAACGCCGAGGTGCTGGAGAAATTGCGCACACAGCATCCCGTGGTGGAAAAGCTGCTCGAATACCGCACGCTGACCAAGCTTAACGGCACTTACTGTGATGGACTACTCAAGGTGATTGCGCCTGACGGGCGCATCCACTCGGTGTTTAATCAGACTGAGACGCGCACGGGGCGTATCTCCTCGTCGGAGCCGAATTTGCAGAATATTCCCGTGCGCTCGGATCTTGGGCGGCAGATGCGCCGCTTCTTCCTCGCCCGTGAGGGCTGGGAGCTGTGCGACGCAGACTATTCGCAGATCGAGCTGCGCGTGCTCGCGCATATGGCGGACGAGCCGACGATGATCGAGGCGTTCAACAGCGGTGAGGATATCCATCGCTCGACCGCGGCGCAGGTGTTCGGCGTGTCGCCTGATATGGTAACCCCCGAAATGCGCTCAAGTGCCAAGGCGGTCAATTTCGGCATTATCTACGGCATTGGGGCTCACTCGCTGTCGGAGGATCTCGGTGTGTCCTACGGACAGGCGAAGGAATATATCGAAAACTATCTGCGCCATTTTGGCGCGGTGGACGCCTTTATGCGGCGGCTCATTGACGATGCGACCGAGAAAGGCTATGGCGAGACGCTGTTCGCCCGCCGCCGTCCCTTGCCTGAGCTTAAAGCGGGCAACGCGATGACGCGGCATTTCGGCGAGCGCGTTGCGCGCAATATGCCGATTCAAGGCACTGCCGCCGACATCATCAAGATTGCGATGGTGCGGGTGTACCGCCGCCTACAGGCGGAGGGATTACGCGCACGGCTCATTCTACAGATTCACGATGAATTGATGGTGGAGGCACCGCCCGAGGAGGCGGAGCATGCTGCCGCCCTGCTTAAGGAAGAAATGGAGGCCGCGGCATCGCTGCGCGTGCGCCTCGAGGTAGACGTTCATCGCGGCCGCACGTGGTATGATGCCAAAGGCTGACGAATCAGATAAAATAACGAAAAAATACCGATACCGCTCTCGTTTCGAGGGCGGTATTTTGCGTTCTCAAAAATTGTCACCAATTTTTTCGGCAAATTGTTGGCAAAAATTACAAAAGAACAAGATTTTACGGAAAAATTTTCTAGTAAACTACACAAAAACCCTTGCTTTTTGCGGGTGTAATTGCTAAAATAAAGATGTCGAAGAATTCTCCGATAGGCATACTATCGCAAGAGTCGTTCATATATTTGGACAGGCAGCGGCGTCGGCCGCGCTTGACGAATCGCGCGTTATCGGTCGCTGTGCTGCGGCCGATGAAGATATTTAACCTAGGGGGTACCTAATTATGTTTCGAAAACAAGAATGCGTAGCCATGCTGTTGGCCGGAGGACAGGGCAGTCGTCTGTATGCGCTGACCCGCCGCATTGCCAAACCGGCGGTGCCGTACGGCGGAAAGTATCGTATCATCGATTTCCCGCTGTCGAACTGCGTCAATTCCGGCATTGAGACGGTGGGTGTGCTGACGCAGTATCAGCCGCTGGAGCTGAGCGATTATATCGGCTCGGGTCAGCCGTGGGATCTCGACCGCATGGACGCGGGCGTGCACGTGCTGCCGCCGTATCAGCGTAACAAGGGCGCGGACTGGTACAAAGGTACGGCGAACGCCATCTATCAGAATATGCAGTTTATTGAGCGGTACGACCCCGAATACGTGCTGGTGCTGTCGGGTGATCACATCTACAAGATGGATTACAGCGCCATGCTGGCGGCACACAAAGCAAAGAACGCCGACTGCACCATTGCGGTGCTCGACGTGCCGAAGGAGGAGGCCAGCCGCTTTGGTATCCTCAACACCAACGAGGACGGCTCCGTCTACGAATTCGAGGAGAAACCGAAAGAACCCAAGAGTACCCTCGCGTCGATGGGCATTTACATCTTCACGTGGGAGAAGTTGCGCAAATACCTCATCGCGGACGAGAAGGACCCCGCGTCCTCCAACGACTTTGGCAAGAACGTTTTGCCTGCCATGCTGGATGCGGGTGAGCGGATGTTTGCTTACCGCTTTGACGGCTATTGGAAAGACGTGGGCACGATCGACAGCCTGTGGGAGGCGAACCTCGACCTGCTTAACCCGAAGGTGCCGCTGGATCTGTCCGACGACGCGTGGAAGATCTATTCCCGCAACCCCGGTATGCCGCCGCAGTATTTGGCGGACACCGCGCAGGTGCAGAACAGTATGATCACCGAGGGCTGCAACATCAGCGGCAAGGTGGAATATTCCGTCATCTTCGCGGGCGTTACCGTGGAGGAAGGAGCGGAGATCATTGACTCCATTCTAATGCCCGGCTCCATTGTGCGCAAGGGCGCGAAGGTGCATTACGCCATCCTCGCGGAGAATGTTGAGGTCGGCGAGGGTGCGCAGGTCGGCGCCAAGCCCGAGGAGATGGCCGATCTCGAGAAATGGGGGATCGCGGTCGTCGCCTCCGGCGTCAAGGTCGGCAAAGGCGCCTGCGTGCCCGCAAAAGCGATGCAGGAGACGGATGTTGAGGAGGTGACCGCACATGCGTAATTATACGGCGTTAGGGCTCATCTTTGCTAATATGCACGATGAGGCAGTGCGGGACTGCACCGCGATCCGTTCGATGGGCTCGTTGCCCTTCGGCGGTCGCTATCGGTTGATTGATTTCGTGCTGTCGGGTATGGTGAATGCCGGCATCACTAAGGTCGGTGTTATGACGAAAAGCAACTACCAGTCGCTGATGGATCATCTCGGCTCGGGCAAGGCGTGGGATCTCTCCCGCAAGCACGAGGGTCTCTTCTTCCTGCCGCCTCGCAGCAGCGACGATGCAAAGTATCAGGGGCGCATCGGTCCGCTCGCGGACATTATGGCATTCTTGCTCCGCTCAAAGGAAGAATTAGTCATCCTGTCGGATTGCCATATGGTTTCCAGCATGGATTATAGCGCGCTGTTGCAGGCGCACGTGGAGAGCAGCGCGGACGTGACCGTCGCCTACCGAAACGGCGTAGTGCCCGCACTCTCGGACATTCCGCTAATCAAGATGGATGCCGCTGGTCGCGTGACGGATATGCTTATCGGCCGTGTTGGCGACGGTGAGGTATGTTATGGCATCGGCGTGTATGTGATGCGGAAGGATTGGCTCATTCACCTTATTAACGAGGCGGTTGCGCGCAACCTGCAGCATTTTGAGCGGGATATTTTGCAGCGCCGCCTGCACGAGATCAACATCCACGGCTATGAGGTGCCGTCCTTGGTGATGCCGATCTATTCGCTCTCCAGCTACTATAACGCGAACCTTGCCTTGCTTAACAGTGAGGTGCGCGCCCAGCTGTTCCCGAACAGCCGCCCTGTGTATACAAAGGTGCGCGATTGTGCGCCTGTGCAGTATGGCTTGCACGCACAGGTGACCAACTCCCTCGTCGCTGACGGCGCACACGTCGACGGCACGGTGAAGAACAGCATCATCTTCCGCGGCGTCAACATTGGGCGGGATACGGTGATTGAGGATTGCGTTGTGATGCAGGACGTCACCGTCGCCGACCGTTGCTCGCTGACCTGCGTGGTCGCGGATAAGAACGCGGTGTTCCGCGAGGGACGCACCCTGCAGGGCTTTGAGAGCTATCCCGTCTATATTGCCAAAAACGCGATTGTATAAGAGAGGTGTTAGAAAATGAAGGTATTATACGTTGCCAGTGAGGCCGTTCCCTTTGCCGCATCGGGCGGTCTGGCGGACGTGGCGGGCTCACTGCCGAAGGCGATGCGCAAGCGGCTCGTCGGCTGTCGTGTGGTGATGCCACTATATGAGTGTGTGCCGCAGGAGCTGCGGGATAATATGACCTTTTTGACAAGCCTGTCGGTGCCGGTTGCGTGGCGGCGGCAGTATTGCGGCGTGTTCGAGGCGAAGGTCGATGGTGTGATCTATTATCTGTTGGATAACCAGTATTATTTCAAGCGTCAGGGCATCTACGGACACTACGACGACGCGGAACGCTTTGCGTTCTTCTCCCGCGCAGTGTTGGAGATGCTGCCGCACATCGGCTTTAAACCCGATATCATCCACTCGAACGACTGGCAGAGTGCGCTGGTGCCGCTGTATTACAGCCTCTACTACGCGACACGCGAGGGCTACGAGGGCATTAAGACGGTGTTCACCATCCACAACGTCCAGTATCAGGGCAAGTACGGGATGGAGCTCATCGAGGACGTCATCGGGATGCCGATGGATCAGCGTCAGCTCGTCGAATACGACGGCGGCGTCAACTATATGAAGGCGGCTATCGAGACTGCCGACTGCGTGACTACCGTCAGCCCGACGTATGCTGAGGAGCTGCTCGATCCGTGGTTCTCCTGGGGGATGGATCCCATCCTGCAGGCGCGCAGCTGGAAGCTACACGGCATCTTAAACGGCATCGACGTTGACAGCTATAACCCCGAGACCGATCCCTCGATCGTTGCCCCGTTCACGGTGGAGAACGTCGAGGAGGGCAAGGCGGCGAACAAGAAGGCGCTGCAGGAACGGCTTAATCTGCCGCCCCGCGCCGACGTGCCGCTCATCGGGATGGTGACGCGCCTTGCATCGCATAAGGGTCTCGACCTTGTTAAGTACATCGTGGAGGATCTGCTGTCCCGCGACGTGCAGCTGGTCATCCTTGGCTCCGGCGAGTGGGTGTATGAGAACTTCTTCCGCGAGCTGCAGGGCCGCTATCCCGAAAAATTCTGCTATTGCGCGGGCTTCGTTCCCGAGCTGGCGCGCAAAATTTACGCCTCGGCGGATATTTTCCTGATGCCGTCCAAGAGCGAGCCCTGCGGTCTTGCGCAGATGGTGGCTTGTCGCTACGGTACGTTGCCGGTGGTGCGCGAGACGGGCGGGCTTAAGGACAGTATCCGCGACTGTGGTGACGGGGAAGGCTTCGGCTTCACCTTCAAGACCTACAACGCGGGGGATATGCTGTATGCGATCGACCGCGCGCTCGGCGCGTATGCGAACAAGAAAGACCTCGCTCTGCTGCGTGAGCGGTGTATGAACGAGGACTTCAGTTGGGGTCGCTCGGCGAACGAGTACATTCGCCTATATAAAACGCTGCTCAAGGGTTAACGGGCGACTTGCACAGAGGAGTTAGGCGATCGGGTTTCGCGTTGACAATTGAAGCGGGCAACCGATGCGCAGAAATGCGGTTGCATTGAATTAAAACTAAGCAGCCACCCGCCTTGGCGGGTGGCTGCTTTTGCTTTTTACGGTAACTTGTTGCCGGCGGCGCGATAGATGGCGTACCATTCCTCACGCGTAAGGCGGATATCCGCCGCCTTAAAGCAGTCGCGCAGGCGGGTGAGATTGGTGGTTCCGGTGACAGGCTGCATATTGGCGGGATGGCGCAACAGCCACGCGATGGCAATGGTGGTCTTGCTTACCGCGTATTTGTCGGCGATCTCCGCGAGTGCGTCGTTGACCTCGGGGAATTGCTCATGGTCGATAAAGCACCCATCGATAAAGCCAAATTGCATCGGGGACCACGGCTGGATGGTGATGTTGTTGAGACGACAATAATCCAGTACACCGCCGTCTCGGTTGATGGAGGATTCGTTAGTCATATTGACGTTCATGCCCGACTGAATCATTGGTGTGTGCATCACCGAAAGCTGCAATTGGTTGGCGCAGATGGGCATATCCATAACCTGCTGTAACAGCGCCATTTGGTACGGGTTTTGGTTGGAAACACCGAAATGGCGCACCTTGCCTGCTTGTTTGAGGTCGCGGAATGCCCGCGCCACCTCTTCCGGCTCCATTAGAGCATCCGGACGGTGCAGCAGCAATACGTCGATGTAGTCGGTGCCGAGTCGCGCCAAACTGCCGTTGACCGATTTAATGATATGTTCATACGAGAAATCAAACGTCTTGGCCGAGACGTTGATACCGCACTTGGTCTGGATAATGACCTTGTCGCGGATAGAGGCGATTGCCTTGCCGAACACTCGCTCGCTTTCGCCGCCGCCGTAGATATCGGCGTGGTCGAAGAAGTTGGCACCGTTCTCCAGACACGCGTCTACAAAGGCGGCCGCGTCCTTTTCGCTCATACGGCTGATGCGCATACAGCCAACAGCGACAGTGGGGATTTGCAGTCCGGTTTTTCCGAGTTCAATATGGTACATAAAGTTGCCCTTTCGCAATGATTTTGACTGATTTACGGTGTTTGAACAAACACTTACAGCACCATCAGCAAGGTGCCGATGCCGATCAGAACACAGCCAATCAAGGATTTTGCGGTAAATTGTTCGTGCAGGAACACGAAAGCCAAAACCAATGTGATAACGACGCTTAGTTTATCCACCGGTACGACCTTGGATGCCGAGCCGATCTGCAACGCCTTATAATAGCATAGCCAGGAAGCGCCTGTTGCCAGTCCGGACAAAATCAGAAACAGCCAGCTTCTTTTGCTGATGTCGGTGATGCCGCCTTGAGCATTGGTCAAAAACACCATCCCCCACGCCATCACGACCACGACGACCGTGCGGATAGCGGTTGCCAGATTGGAGTTGACGCCGTCTATGCCGATCTTAGCCAGTATCGAGGTTAGGGCAGCAAATACTGCTGATAACAGTGCCAATACTAACCACATAACGGATGCCTCCTTTTTGTCCCAAAGTTTCTGTGGTTTATTGTATCACATTATGTCGAAAAAAGGAAGAATTTCACGTAAAAAATCCCCTCGGATTGCTCCGAGGGGATAAAATTGCTTATAAATCTAATTGATTAGATTCTTTGATAGCAGCCTGTGCAGCTATGCGCAAAAGAGGGAAATTAACTTTGTGTCCAAGTGCTTACATCTATTGAATATGCCAAAGTGCCAGAGGCGTTTTCAGCGTTCATATCTCGCAACGATTTCGCTTGTGCATAACCAAAATAACTTCTTGGTGCACGCCATTTATCTGTTTTTTCCAAAACTGTCCTATATACAGGTATTGCCGTATATGTGCCGATAGCCATACTTAAATCATTACGGGAAAAGGTGTAAGCGTAATATAAAGTGTCGCTTATTTTTTCCACACAATAGTACAGTTGATTTGTTTCGTCCGATACAAATTTTAGGTTTCCGCCTGACGTTTTTTGATTAGAAAAAACTACACCGTATCGATTCAAATATCCTTCGAGGACATTCTTGTTATCATAGTTCAAACCATAGCCCTTTTTGTTTTCGTTTAGAATAAGTTCAATCAAGGCCAAGTGGTTTTCTCCAATTTCCGATTCTGTGGGAAGAATTTCATCTGGTGCCCATACAAACTCGGAAAGTGTGATTCCCATAATGTCTGCCACAGGTTCGGCAGGGTCTTCCGCATAATACCATGTAGCAAAAACACCACCGATAGAGGCAAGAAGAAACAAACAGCATAAAAAGGATGTATAACGTATCATACCTCTACCCATTCCAGTTCCTCCTCTGTTGTTTCCTTATGAGGCGGTTCTACGAAGGATAAAACACGTTTATCTGTTTCCTCTTTGATTTTCTTCTCTACAATAGGTGTTGCTATCATAGCAAAGATTACCAACAGTACACACAACCAACCCGCAGGCGACTGCAAGAATAACACAAAACTACCGACAAACGGAATGCGAGAACCCTCATAAATGCCTTGCATTTGACTGTAAAGAACAGGGAACTTATCAGGTCGCTCCACAGCATCGCCCTGCAACAAGAAATGTCGTTCGTTCGGATGCTGTTCGTTTGGCTCTTCAATACCAACAATGCGGTGGATTACATAGATATCATCCTGCTTATATACGACAACATCATATAATTCCAGTTCATCTTCAGCAGGAAGATGGCGACAAATGACAATATCAAACATTTGAAGTTGGTCATCAATGCTATTATCAAAAAGATATTTGTTTGCGGCATTCTTTTCTGCCATCGATTCGCTTTTAACCACTTTAATAGATGGAATTCCGTTGGCAGGTCGCTCTTCTGTTGCACGAATGTATACAGCAAAAGAGAATGTCGCAACAAAAATCAAGCAGAGCAGTAGGGACGTAATTCTGCCAATCCACAATAGCACTCGGCTTTCTTTCTTCTTTTTATTCAGTTGCTTTTTGATTGCCTCATCTCTGTGTCCAAAGCGGATTAACTCCATTTCCATTTTTGTGATAGAAGTGAGCAGATATGTGAACATCGCCGTCAGTAGCGAAAACACGATGAAACACAAGAGGAAGACATATATTTCAAAACTTGTCATTTGTATCTACACCATCTACATAATGTATGTGCCGCCGCCTCACAGACCGTGAAAGCAGCGGCACAATTATTTTAATTTTAAGAAGCAGTGGTTCCGTCGCTTACAGAAATAACAATTGCGCCCTGACCCAGAACGGCATTGTATGCGTCATAAGCTACCTTGGTATCCAAAACGATTTCTGCCAACGAAATATGTCCAGCCAAATCGGCTGCGGAAATAGTGTATGTAAAGGTGCCATCAGCCTGCTTGACCCATTCGATATCGTGGGCTTCTGCATGGTTCAAAGTAACGATGTTCCGGCTATTGTATTGCCAGTTGGGATTGGAAAGAGAAAGCGTATAAGTGGTATCGAGGCCGTTTTCCTTGATTTCTACAGGAGCAACAGAGTTAGGGGTAAAGGTAACAACAATATTGCCTTCAATGTAAAGTGCAGTTGTATGTGTAGTGCCTGCTTTGGGGTCAATAGCCAACTTCAGGCTGGAGGTATCAACTTTATATGTACCATAACTGCCACTGTAAGCAACATCGGTAAGGTTCATATTCATGTTGACTGCTTCATCAGCCACATCGGTATTTTGTGTGTAGGTCCATGTTGCATATACACCGCCAATGGTAAGCAACATACAAAGCGCAATTAAAAGACTTAATTTTTTCATAATTAAACATCTCCTTAATAATTACAAAAACATATATTGTTTCTGCTTGAATTAAGTATACACCTGCAAACAGGTAAAAGTCAAGGGTATATACAAAAATCCCCTCGGATTGCTCCGAGGGGATAGGTTTTGCTTATAAATCTAATTACTTAGATTCTTTGATAGCAGCCTGAGCAGCGGCCAAGCGAGCGATCGGCACGCGGAAGGGCGAGCAGGACACGTAGTCCAGACCGATCTTGTGGCAGAACTCGACGGAAACGGGGTCGCCGCCGTGCTCACCGCAGATACCGCAGTGCATCTCGGGACGGACCTTCTTACCG